>NZ_JARFPL010000002.1:0-104252 GCF_029167205.1 Candidatus Methanocrinis alkalitolerans | reverse complement strand
CATCCGTCGCCATGATCGGTGATGATAGCGCCGCCAGCATCAGCAAAGCCAAAACCGGTTTAAGTCTCATCTTAGTCTCCATCCTGAAGAGGAGATGGTCCCGACAGACGAAAAGCTTTTCGATGCTACCAGAAACGGCATCCAAATTCCGGCCGCCGAGAGGATGATAGGGACTGGGCGGAGACGGCCCTCATGTTACTTCACGACCTTTACTTTCCGCCTTTGATACCTCATCCCCGATGATTCCTCGAACATCAGCCGGATCTCGGGAAACGGCCCATTGCCAATAGCCAAACCCACCATCTTCATTGACCGCCCTCACCCACTCGTCCAAGAAGTCCCGCTTGATCTTGTCCTTTTGGGTGTCTCGTCCCTTCGTTTCAAGGACAAGATAATTCCCTGAAGGGGCCGACTCCTGATCCTCGTTCTGGCCCTCCGGATCTGCGTCGAGCTTTATGATGAAATCAGGCAAATACCGATGGGTCTTACCCTCGAAGATGTAGTAGATGTCGAACCCCAAATGGTCGTTTTTTGCCCAGGCTTTCACGTGGGGGTTGTGGTCAAGCTCGAAGGCCTCGCACGCCTCCCAAGTGCTGTCCAGGACGCAAAAGTTGATGTGAGATTTTGCGGCCCGTTCACAAGGTTTGCCGGTATACCAGGTCCCCATATCCCCAGTTGATCTGATGGGTTTCTCTTTATCAGTGACCAGCGCCATAGATTCGGTATTCTGAAAATAGATGGATTGCCAGATGTGCTGGACCACCCTCCCCATGTTGGAGGTTAAAAGGATGCGCCGTTGAAGATCATCGCACCAGTTTGGCGGGTTTATCCTGATCTTGTCCGAAGCCAAGAATTCCTCTACTAGGTGGACCACCTGAGCCAGAAGCTCGAACTTGTCTCCTTTCCAGTCGTCGGGCTTCATCTGGTCGTAAACGTCTCTTGCCGTCTCGAATACGATCCTCTGCATCCTGAACTTCTCAGCTAAAGCCCTCAAATCGATCTCAGAGATGTTGGTGAGGTCTGCATTGCCCCCGATAATTCTGGCCAGCTCGGCTTTGGTGATGGTGTCGCTAATGTCCAAGGTTAGAGGAGAAATCTCGTCCCATTTCAGCGTGAGATGCGGTTTGTATTGGTGCTCGATCCGTATCAAGTTAGGCCACTTGATCTCGAATTCCATCTTCTCCGGATCTGGCTCTATTTGGGTCTTGGGCTTCGGCTGGGGACCAGGGATACCTTCCTTCGACTCATGAGGCAGAAATGCAAACGGGACTCCGAATATGTTGACGTACTCAGGATCGAACTTCCCATCCTTGTTTATCTCATAGGAGATTCGTCTCAGGCCTCGACCTACCACCTGCTCACAAAGGAGCTGGCTGGAGAAGGCTCTAAGTCCCATGATATGAGTTACCGTCTTGGTATCCCAACCTTCCGAGAGCATCCCCACCGAGATGACGTTCTGAATCTTCTCGCCTGGTTTTCCTTTTTTTCCTACGGTGTCTACCAGGATGCGGAGCAGTTGAGCCTGATCCTTCTTGGAGAGCTTTCGGTCGGTCTCTTCGTCGTCGAAGAGGTCGAGAACGTTTCCCGAAAGATCCTCCTGAGACTCGGCCTCCTTCATAACCTTGGAGTCGATGTGAAGGGTTTTGGCTGGATCGCACAGCTCTTCGATCAGGAACTTGTTGTGGTCGAAGGCGTATTTGATGCGGGCCGCGGTCTCAGTCTTATTGGTGACGGTTATCATCACTGGCGGAACGTCCGAGCCTTCCTCTTCCCACCTCTTCGCCCAGGCGAGCCAGTCGGTGCCCAGCAGATAATAAGCGTTCGTCACCAGCTTTGGGAGGGGTTCGTGCTCCTCTGCCTTCCTGCTGAGGTCCTCTCTAACGTCGGGATCGTTATAGATATGATAGAGCTTAGATTTGTACGTCTTTGAGTCTGGGAGGGCGTCATCCCTTATCACCATCCGGGGGGTCTTGACGAGACCGGACTCGATGGCGTCGTTGAGCCCGAAGTCGCTGACTATCCAGGGGAATAGAGCTGCCTCGGAGCTTGTCTTTCCCGTGGGGGCAAAGGGTGTAGCCGAGAAGTCGTAACATGCCTGGATGTTTCGGGTTCGGTGGATTCTGTCCAGTCCCCCCACCCACTTGGTAGCCTCCTCGATCTCCTCCTTCGTGAACCCCTTTATTTTGGACTCGGCGGGAACTCTCCAGGCGTGATGAGCCTCATCGTTAATCACCACCATGGTCCTGATTTGAGCCATATCGCCCAGAACCTCTCGGACGTAGGCCTCATCGCTCTTGGCCCCCCGCTTATCTACGCCCTTCTTCTTGGCGATCTGATCAGGGGTCTCCCAGTTGAGGGCGTGCCAGTTGACAACTTTGACCTTGGCCTGGTTGAGCTTCTCTCGCAGGCCCGTGGGAACTACTCCGAAGACGTCGTAGTAATTGCCCGGTGCTGATGGGATCAAGACTTGGAGCCTGCTCCTTACTGTCAAGCCAGGCGCCACCACCAAGAAGTATTTGGAGAAACGGGCATCCTGGGGGTAGGCGGTCTTGTTCAAAGCTTGCCAGGCTATGAGCATCGCCATGACTATGGTCTTTCCCGATCCCGTCGCCATCTTGGAGCAGAGCCGCTGCCAAGAGCCGCCATCTGAGGGGATCTCGATCCCGACCTTCTCGGCATCTGGGGCCTCGGAAAGCCATATCAGGGTCTCGATCGCCTCAAGTTGACAGAAGAAGAATCGAAGGTTTCTCTGCTGAGGGTCGTTCCAGTGCTCCAGGAGGCGCCGAGTGATCCCCGTCACGCCCGGATAGCCTTTCTCCCTCCAGGCGTCTACCCGCTCCCTGATCTTGTTGACGAGGGGGATCTCTACGATCACGCCCGAGTCGTCGTAAGATCCGGACCGGCCGGAGGCGATCACGTAACCCGCGGGCCGCCTTCCAGCCACTCTCTCGAAGTGCGTGGTCTTGGGGTCGTACTTCCAGTACTCTGAAGGCCTCTCGTAGGGGGAGTTGATGATCAGGGTGTCTATTTGGGTTCTCTTCACTGGTCTGCCTCCAGGATCTTCAGGCTCTCTATCCCCCGGTCGTCCACGATCTTAACGGCGGCCCTCTTGTTATCGCCGAGTTTAAAGGGGAGAGAGCGGGTCCCTCGATAAGCTTCGATCTTCTCTTCGTCGATCTCGGCTTTCAGGTTCTTTGCGAGCTTGCTCCATCCATCCTTGGAGCCAGCCATGGGGAAGAAGACTTGCCTGGGATAGAGGCTCCTCCCATCGTAGTCCGGGTCCAGCATCCAGAGGGCGATGTTTCCGACGCCGCCTGACTCGACGTTCCCGGTCTTGGTGTTGTAGTAGTCGAACCCCAGCACCTCGACCCGGTACTTGCCCAGGTCGTCGCCTTCCTCGATCTTCTCCAGCTTAACGTCGGGCTGGCCGATGAGCCAGAAGCTCTCGTTGCTGGACCGTTTCTTCTTCAGGTCCTCGGTGAGAAGGTCGCCGTTCATCTGAGCTTTGAGGAGAGTCACCCCTGGCCAGTTCATCTCGTCGATATCCTTGGAGGCCTCGGGGTCGAACTGGAAGGCGGCGAAGACGATGATCTTGGGCTTGGGGACGAGCTTCTGAGCATCCTCTACGGCTCGGGCCACCTGAGTCTGGTCCAAGGGGGCGTGCTCCGGCCCAAAGGATATGACAGCCCTCTGGGGGCCGTCGCCGTTCTTCGTCTCCGCATCCGCATGGAGCCAGCGAGCCCCCAGGAGAGGCTCCACCCTGGAGAACTGGAACCTCTGACCACCTTTGCCCCTTATGCCAGTCTTGAGAAGCTCTTCCCTCCATTCTGACTGGCGGAGGGTCTCGCCAGAGCGGGCTATCGACTCGTCGGCCTCTCCTTTCGGGGCCTCGATCTCTGCGAGGGGCTTGACTACAGGGGAGGGGACGGCCTCGACGGTGAAGGGGCCGGTCACCCGGACCTTGGATTTATCGATGAACGGCTGATCATAGAGGGTCTCCTGGGGGGCGTTCTTCTGAATTGATGCGTCCATCGCCTCCTGCATCTCCCTCTTCAGCCGCCAGAACTGGTCGAAATGGTACTTAGCATCTTGGAGCCAGGACTTATCCCAGTCTCTCGGGACTTCCCACTCCTCTATCGACCGACCCGAAGTTCGGCAGAGCTCGGCGAGAGACTCCTCAATCTTGGGGTGAACCCTCCCATAGATGGCGTCAATCTCCTCGTTGTGGGCGATCGACTTGAGGGTGATGTGGGGGACGGTTTTGTACTTGAAGCCGGAGCTGACGCCCTGGTCGGAGTAGGCCAGCTCGTAGTAATCGAAGATGGGGGTCATCAGCCTCTGCTTTGCGAGGGTGATTGCAACCCTGGAGGTGTCGCAGGTGATCCATCGGCGGCCCCATTGTTCAGCCACATAAGCGGTCGTCCCCGATCCGCATGTCGGGTCCAAAACCAGGTCGCCGGGGTCTGTGGTCATGAGGAGGCAACGTTGGATTACTTTTACCGCCGTTTGAACAACGTAGAATCGCTGAACAGCAAACGTACTTTCAAAAACGTCATCCCAAACATTTGACAAGGGCACAAGAGGGAAATCATCTGCATACATTTTATAGACCAGTGTCTTCCCAAATGCTGTGAGTCGGTTGGATTCTGCTAACTGGACCAGACCAGCATAAGAGGTTTTCCAATGAGTATTCGGTGGGAGCTGATATGCGATCCCTGCAAACTCAAAAGGAAATGTCCCGCTCTCTGTGGCCTCTCGCGCAACTAATGCTGAACTCTTGAACCGCCGACCACCAAAAGGCTTGGCTCCATTAAGTTCCTCTTTATCTAGCCGTCTGATACTTCCATCTGGCTTTTCGGTATAGTTATAAGCAGAAGCAAGCGTTTTTTGGGACCGCTCATTGAACAACTGTCGATACTTGCACTTGGCCTTATCCTTTGCATGCCAGAGAATGAAGTCGTTAACGTTCGACAATTGTGCGCCCAGTCCAGCCACACCGCGCACGAAGACTATTTCACTCACAAAATTCCCCGTTCCAAATATCTCGTCCATCAACTCCCGCACATGGTGTACGTTCTCGTCACTGATCTGCACGAAGATGCTCCCGCTCTCGCTCAGCAGCTCCCGCGCCAAAAGGAGTCGATCCCGTAAATAAGTGAGATAAGAGTGAATCCCCAGCTCCCAGGTGTCCCGGAATGCCTTGATCATCTCCGGCTCCTGGGTGAGGTCCTCGTCTTTGCCGTCCTTCACGTCCCTCTTGTTGACGAAGGGCTGAAAATTCGAGCCGTACCTGATGCCGTAGGGAGGATCGATGTAGATCATCTGGACCTGGCCGGCCATCCCCTCCTTCTCAATGAGGGAGTTCATCACCAGAAGGGAGTCACCGGCGATGAGGCGGTTGGACCAGTTGTGCTTATGCTTATAGAACTCGATCGCCTCTCGAAGGGGCGGATTCTCCCCCGAGAATTCGAATAGGGATTTCTGCCCCTCCTCGCCGTTGCCCTTCCGGACGGCTCGGATGATCGTCTTCGGGTCGATCCGCTCATGGACGTGAAGCGAGAAGGTGGGGACCTCAAAAGAAGTATGCTCGGCCTTACCGGCCCATTGGAGGGAGGGATCTATATGAGGGTCGTAGGCGTAGGTTTTCGTCACTTCTTGGATATCGGTCTCAGGAGTCACAAGGCCGACGGGGGGATTATTGAGCCGGGTCTTATCCTTATGATCGTACTGGTCAACGGTTTTTTTTGAGCCTTTTTCTGCACGTGCCATCTCGAACGTCTCCCTACGCCTGAATAGGACGTACCGTTATGTGAAAAACGTTTTGGTGTTATCTTCCCAGGATGAACCCCACCAGCCCCGCCGATACCCCCGCCTCCGCCGCCGCCTTCGCCACGATCTCCCCGGAGTCCAGCCCCTCGGCGCGAAGTTCCCCCGCTCTCTGGAGGATCGCCCCCTCGTCAACGGTGTAATATTCGTCTATGTCGGTCCTATGGCCCCATATCCGACCCGGAAAGACCTTCACCCCTTGGACCTCCAGGAGGCACCAAGTAGGCTTAGAAAGCTTTGGGAACCGCGACGGAGGGACCTCGATAGCCTTAAGTCGCGGGCATCTTTTCATCAGCTCGAAGAGGACGACGGCGGGGAGGGGGAAGGCCAGATGGACGACCCTCTCTCTTGGATCAAGTTTCGCTATCTCCTCCTTTGAGTTGACGATCCGGATCTTCATGGGGGGTTGCACGCTCCACAGGGCACGTATCCCGCTGCCCTGGCCTCCTCCGAGCTGGAGAACCAGATCTCGTTATGCGAGGCTATCGTCTTCCCCCACTTGCAAGACGGATAATGATACTTATCCGACCTCACAGAACCCACGAATTGCCCGCCCTTCGCGGTTGTGGCGGTGTCCGGGACCGGGGATAGTTCGGGCTGAGGTATCCCCTCTTCCCACCACGCCGCTGGGTCGAATTCGTTGTTTGTGAAGTCCTTAACTACGGCATGGCCAGCATCCACCAGAAGCCGGTTGAAGGGGTGGGTGGTGTTGATCGTCCCGTTGAGGTCCTCCAGGTAGACCACGGCGAGGATCCTCTCGTACATGTCCCGCCCGTCCTTCGACTTGTCATCGATATCCAGCCAGACCTTTTTCCCTAGCAGGGCCTCAGTGGAGGAGACCTTCGCTGGCGGTCCCTCTGGCGTGCTCATCTCCGGGGAGTCCACATCAGCCAGCCTCACCCGCTCGATTTCGTAGAGAATCCGGGGATCTGTCTTCTCGATTCTGAGGTCAAAGGTGTCGCCGTCGACGACGTTGGTAACTACGCCGCTCACCTCGTCACTGGCGGCCAATGCCATTATCGGCAAAAGATAGGCCAGCAACAGCAAAGCCAAAATCGGTTTCGGTCTCGTCTTAATCTCCCTCCTCTGGCGTGGTGGACTGTCGTGATCGCCGAAAAATGTTTCGGTGTCGGTTGGTTATGTGACCCTAAAGCAATGTGTTATATTTAGGGTAACATAACCAAAATGAAAGATCAGAGCCCTAGCGCCTCAGCCTTTAGCTTTCGGGCCTTCGCCGTGGCCGCCTCTCGGGTCATCTTCCGAGGAGAGCCGATGTACTTGTTGACGACCTTGCCACCCATTTTCCAAGACGCGAAATAGTACTCATAGGTCTTCGGCCCCTTCGCGGTGATCTTCTCCACCTGGCCGAGGTAGACGGTCACCGCCTCCAGCCTGGCCTTCTCCATTGCCTCCAGGGCCTCCTCCTTCAGCCTCTCGGCCTCTTCCAGGGCCTCCAGGGCTTTCCCTTCCATCATGGTAGCAACGGCACGGTTCGGCATATCTCGGAGGCTTTGCGCGTGTCGCCTCAATTCATGCGCCACGTCTCTCAGCTCCTTTGCTTTCCAGCCGCTGGTGGTTCGGTGGATGCTCTTCAAGGTATGTAGTTATGTGACCATTGCATGTTTCTATTTTGGAAGTAGTCACATAACTAATGGTGGGGCGTCTCGGCTCCATGCTGCGTTTTATCTGATGAGCTTGCGAGCCAAAACGACTACGAATAGCGCCATGAAAAGGTACCCAAGGATCGCTTCTATCAGAACGACACTTCTAAACAACATGTCTGGCGTAACGTCATTTTGTTTGCTGCCGGTGAACGTCATAACGCTGAAATAGAAGCTTTCAAAAAGCGAGTCGAAATAACCTAAAAAAAAGATCCAACTTATGAAGATGACACCGGACATGCAAAGGATTGTATGCAAAGGACGAACACCATATCCGCAAGATATACAGGCAATGACATCCGGAAGCTTTGACCAATCCCAACCACCCTCATCACTATACCATTTTTTTTTAGATTGACTCTGTTTTCGATATTCATAATAGCAATCTTCTGCATCTGCAAACCGCTCGATAACTTTAAAGTTTTTGATTAATGCTAGATAAGCAGGACCATCGTAAATAAGACTATCTTTAATTTGCGCCCAATTTATATACAATAAATTAAATCTTAAATGCGATAAGGATAATTTTTTACCAAACGTCGCTCCATAGAATTCTGCATTTCCTCCAAATTTAACATCCCAGAAGTAAACATCACCGTCGAACACTGTATAACTGAAGAGTGCATCCCTCCTAAAATCAGAATTCCAGAAGTCCGCATTCTTGCAGAACTCAGCTCTAATGAAATTAGCGTCACAGCCAATGAACTCAGCTCGACTAAAGTCGGCTTCTCCGCCGGTGAACTTTGCATTACCGAAATCTGCATTTCTGCCGGTGAACTTGGCTCCCCAGAAGTATACATTTCTGCCGGTGAACTTCGTTTCCCTAAAGCCAGCATTCTCGCTGAAATTGGCTCTTTCGAAATTAGCGTACCCTCTGAACTCAGCTCCCTTGAATTTAGCATCCCCGCCGAACTTAGTATAACTAAAACGAGTAACTCCACCGAACTGAGCCAAACGGAAGTCGGTTTTGCCGCCGAATTGGGCACCATCAAATCCCGCATAGTTGCTAAATATAGCCCCCTCAAAGTCGGCATTACTACTGAATCGAGCCCCCTCGAAACCGGCATGGATTTTAAAGCGTGCCCCCACGAAGCTGGAATAATATCTGAACTTAGCTTCCTCGAAGCGAGAGTAGTTGTTGAAATAGGCATTCAAGAAAACAGCTTGGTTATCGAACTGAGTCCCCGCAAAGTTGATTCGTTTTCGCATGAATCCATTGCTGAAATCTACTTTTCCATGTACCTCGGAACCTGTGATGTTTATCTCTGAGCTGACCACTACCAATTTACCCGCCGATCCTAGCTTTAACTGAAATTCGGATCTCTCAACGTGTTCAATAGGCAGATCTAGCCCACTTATGTCCAGGTCGCCCTCGACGATCACGTTGTCGTATTCGACGTCCTCGCCCCGCTCGATCTTGGCCAGGATCTCTCTGGCTGGCACTACCCTACGCTCTCTCTCCTCACCCACGCCTCACTCCTCCAGATCACCCGCCGCCAGAATCCCTTCTATCTGCTCCTTCAGGTCGAAGAGGTAATATCGATCCGTCACTCCATTTCGGGTCGTGTTTTTCGCTTGAAGCCCCGCCGCCTTCATCATCCGGCCCAGAGGCCTAGCCTCTATCCCGACGGCCTCCGCCGCTTTCATCGCCCCCTTCTCCAGATCACCATGCCAATTTTACCACCTAGAAATACACGATTACTTATATCCCAAGTTGCGGTATGTGAGCCAAATAGCTTTCGCGAAGCTCTTTGCGGTCTATGTGATCGTAGATATCGATGGCCTCTTTCCGCACGTCCCCTCTCAGCTCCTGGATGAATTCGCGGGGCATCCCCGCCCGTCGGAGGTGGGTGGTGAACCAGTGGCGGCAACAGTGGGGCGAGAAGTGGTCCTCCATTCGCTCAGAATTGGGATCGTGCAAACCAACTTGGGTGGCTACCTTTTCGACCATCCGGCTGACTCCGCTTCGTTGGATTCTTTCGCCCCTGTTGTTGATGAAGAGGGCCATTACCTGATCCTTATTTCGCGACTCTCTCACCCTCAGCCACCGCCTCAAAATGAAAGAGGTCTCGTCGTCGAAAAATACCGTCCTGTTGGTCCTCTTCGCCGTCGGCTTGAGTCGGATGCTTTGCTCCACCCAGTCGATGACGTCGACATCTACAGCAATGAGTTCCTTTCTTCTTATCCCGGTCTTCGCGAAGAGGGTGATGATCGCCTATATCCCCAGTTGCGGTATATGGGCGAGGTAGCTTTCGCGAAGCTCTTTTTCATCTATATGATCATATATATCTATGGTCTCCCTCCTAGCATCTCCGCGCAGCTCTTGGATGAATTCGCGAGGCATGCCCGCTCGGCGGAGGTGGGTGGTGAACCAGTGGCGGCAGCAGTGTGGGGTAAAGTGGTCTTCCAGTCTATCAGACTTCGGATCATGTAGACCCACCCTTTCAGCTGCCTTGACCACAGCATCGTAAATACCATTGCGGTTTAGCCGACCACCATATGCATTCAGGAATAATGCAGGATCATCCTTGAGATTCATACCAATCCGGATTTTTAGCCATCGGCGGAGCAGAAAAGCTGTCTCTTCGTCAAAAAAAATAGTCCTGTTTTTCCTTTTTGCCGTGGGTTTAAGTCTGATTTTCTGCTCGACAAAATCGACATCATAAAGGTCCAGAGTAATTAGTTCGTTGCGCCTAATACCAGTCTTTGCCAACAACGTGATTATTGCTTTGTCCCGGATATCGATTGTGGAGTTTATGAGCATAGCCATTTCATCCGCAGAGATCAGCTTTCTGGTGCGAGCATCGTCATTATTCTTGTATCGCTTGATGTATCGTTTTCTAATGGGGATCACAGGATTTGCGGAGACAATCCCTTCGAAGACCAAATATTCATAGAAGCTCGATATCGCGGAAAAGTTGGCTTCAATAGTCCTCATCGTAAATCCTTTGTAGAGTCGAAGATGCTCTATATATCCTCTGAGAGCGTTTTTATCAACTTCAACGATGCTGATTGCCTGTTCCGCAACGTAGATTGCGAAGTTTTTTAGGCTGGAATGATACGATTCAACCGATCTCTTTGTCATCCCCCGGATGGCGCAGTCCTGAAGGAATCCTTCAATTAACCTATCCATCGCCATCCTCGACCCTCAGGTTTTATCATCCCGTATTCTTCAAGCTCCTCCAGTTGGTGGGATACTGCCTGGATCTGCTCCGACTCCCTAGGATCGATATTCAGGACTTCCAACAGGCGGTAGCTGTCCACGTAATTCCCAGCTTTTAAGATCTCCACTAACTCTTTGCTGTAGCGGCGAATACCTTCAAAATTGGAGCTAAGGAAGACTTCACTTCTATAGCGCTTCAATTCGGACTCGTACCTATCTATAACGATGTCTTTCTGGCGCAGATCATCACGAAGTTTTTTGTTCTCATTCTTTACAGATTCCAGCTCATTCACCATTTCGCGACGGGGACGAAGCTCTTCGTTCTCCGCCAAGGTGCTCTCAACTATCTCGATAACGAATCTGGATAAAGGAGACTTCGCTTCGTCCGCCAAAGCCTGCCATCTCTCTTTATCAGCTTTGGATGGGAGGTAGAGCCAAACGTACCTCGATCTATCGGGTTTGACCAATTAAGTCACCGATATGGAATTGATCCGCAAGTATATAAAGCTTTACCTGTAAAACAGTGATCAAATCCGGGTCTGGGCACTAATTTTCTTTAGGCATGAAGCCGCATCCTCACCTCAATTCGCTTCATATTATTCGACTAAACCGAAACGTTCTTCGCGTTTGATGGCAGAAAGGATAAGTGGTGATTTACGATGGCGTTGCACAAGAAGATCATTAAGGTGCTGGCTCTGGTAGGCATAAGCAGGATCCTCAGATTCTTTAAAAAGAGGTATAAGCGGCGCCGTCAAACCTGCCGACTTTTTCTCTCACCGATCGATCCCCGCTGGCCCGTGGGAAGACACCGATAAATTTTTCACGGACCTTGACCGCCTTCCCAAGAGAGAGGATGGAGAGGAGGGCAGAGGAGATGATACTGAAACTGATCTTACGGGCGGTGGCCGGCGATGGCAGAGATCGATGACCTATTGCGGGCTCTGAAGAGCGGCGATCTGCATTCCCGCACGATGGCGGCTTATGCCCTCGGGAGGATCGGCGACCCCGGGGCCACAGAGCCCCTCATCGAAGCCCTGAAGGACGGGGAAGGGAGGGTCCGGGAGCGGGCCGCCTGGTCCCTGGGGGTCATCGGCGACCCCGGAGCCGTCGGTCCCCTAATCGAAGCTCTGAAGGGTGACGGGGACCAGATGGTTCGATCGAGGGCCGCCTACGCCCTCGGTCAGATCGGTGATGCCGGGGCACTCGATCATCTGATGGCGGCCCTCGGCGATGAGAATAAAGGGGTCCGATGGAGGGCGGTGGAGGCCCTCGGGAGGATCGGCGACCCTAGGGCGGTCGATCCCCTCATCGACGGACTGGGGGATGCCATATGGTCCGTCCGATCCAGGGCCGCCTGGTCCCTCGGGAGGATCGGCGACCCTCGGGCGGTCGATCCCCTCATCGAAGCTCTGAAAGACGGATATGAGCACGTCCGCCGGAACGCCGCCCTCGCCCTCTGCCGGATAGGCGACCCCCGGGCGGCGGGACCCCTCGCCGAGGCGCTGGACGACGAGGCGCCGTCGGTTCAAAGGGCGGCAAAACAGGCGTTGGAGAGGCTGGAGGCGGATTAGCCCCCTCCCCACCCCTCCCCCATCCTTCACACCCCCCCCACAATTTTTGGTGGGCGGTGGCGATGATGCCTGGTCCCCGGCGGGGGAAATGGCGCCTTCACCGAAATTGCTGCCGTTTCTGGGGGCCGGGGGGCGGCGGACGAGTCGGGATGGGCCCACAGATAGATGGTCTTCTGCGTCAGCCCTCTTCTTCTTCGACGGTTTTGACATTTTGTAACGGCGCAATTGTTATAAACTTTCAGCGCTGATATCGATATTGGGGAGAAGACGAGCTAAGCCGTTGAGGTTAGTGAGATGAGAAGATTTGTATTGGCATTGGGCTTATTGGCGTTGGTTTGCCTATGTTTGGGTGCCGCTGCGATCGCTTCGGCGAAAGAGGATCCGGGTCCTGAGCCCCCAGACTGGCTCTCGTCCGGCGTCGGCAGCATCACCTACTACGGATCATTCGGCGATCCCATCGGAATGGAATTTTATGATGATTGGCTGCTACACGACGAATGGTATCCTGTAGCGCGATCGTTCCTGGATGGGGGGGCATACTGGAGATATTATGGTGGGTACTATGGTGCGTACGGCCATCCCATCGCATGGAGATATTATGATGATAGGCTGTTCCACGACGAATGGTACCCAGTAGCGCGGGCATTTCTGGACGGCACTACATATTATGGGACATATGGCCTCGACCGCTATCAGCCAGTCTATATAGATGGGAGCTGGTGGAGAGATCCGCGAGGATATAGGCCGATATACAGGAGAGGGCCGGGATACGTATTGGGCGCCCCCTGGTACGTTTTAGGCTCCACGGTACCCCCCGACGCCCCTCCTTCGTACCCTTGATGCCCGGAGAGGAGCCGCACGGTGCATCAGAGCCGGGTGCCCCTGGGCGTCTGGGTCGCCTAGCGCCTCCTCGCAACAGTTTATCTATCGACTCTGGATACCTGCCGAGCATTTATAGAGACGCACCCTTCAGCGTCCAGCTTTGGGAGTTACGATCATATCTTTAAATTGAGTAACTATTCAGCCCACCGCAAACAGCATCATCAGACCCGCTCTTAGAGATCTCGTGTGGCCAGTTCCAGAAAGCTAACTTCAAGTAACCTCGGCATTGGATATCGTTTTTCATTTTGGTGCAAGTTGTTGATCGGCATACCGTTATAATCAAAGTCAGCATCATGCGGGCGATTCGGTATAGCTGAATAGTTACTAAATTGATATATCAGCACAAGCTAAAGCAAGTTCATAATGTTCGTTCATTGGTCATCGGTTAAGCCAAACAACCGCATTGAATTGCCCGCCGATAGCGGTTCTCTAAGACAAACAATTAAAAATTTATCTAAATCGCCTGCTAATCCCCACGTTTAGATATCACACACAGGGTATTCATCGCGTCGTTTTTCATGGCATAGGGTATATTGAAATATAATTTAATAATGAAAAGAATAACTCTTTACATAGAAAACTATCAAAATACCCTTAACCGATGACAAATGAATGTTCGTTATCATAATAATCCGTAGCTTCATAATACCAATATCTTGCACGTATCTGATCTAATATTCTATACTTATCATCTACATCTATCACGAAAGTACACTCACTAACTCTACTTTACAAGTTTTCCCTCGGTCGAGCGTAGTTTATGAACTACCCCTGCGTCTCACACAATACGGGAGCTTTGCGAAGTCAAATGAGGCATACATATCCAAATGAAACTAGAATATATTCCGCGTAATTTTTAGAAAATATATGCTAAAACCAAAACTTCGAAAGTAGAGTCACTAAAGAGAACCGTACTCGAACCTGCAGGAAAACCTGGTGCCATGGCATGATAGTCTTCCACATTAAAATTCACATCACCCGCCACGACATCGCATTGATCCGCCGACACTGTAAAAGCCAACGAAGAGAAGAGAATGAAGGCAAATTCAACGGGAATTTGTATCTTCTTTAGCATATTCAAGCTTATCCCCTCCCATTAGTACAGACGGATCGGTTCGCCTTTATTCCCCATTTCATCTATGTACCAAGCCGGAATTCTTATGGAACCACCTATTCCTGGTTGTATTGAAAGCTTCCGTTTAGCCTCTTCTTTCCGGGAAATCGCTATCTTCCTATTCATCGCAAGTATACCATTGCTCGGATCTATTCGTAGACCTTCATCAAAACATCGGATTGCTTCATCATACTTGCCCCACCTCAGAAAAACATTACCCTTGTTATTCCATGCATATTTAAATTTGGGGTCCAACTGCAAAGCAACTTCGAAGTAAATCAGCGCCTCATCGTCTCGCCCCAAATTGGACAAACTAATCCCAGCCTCGTTCCAAAACTCAGGGCGGCTAGAATTAAGTTGTATTGCCTTTTCGTAACACTCTAAAGACGTTTCATGCGCCCCTTGGTTCGCAAAAGTTCCACCTCGCAAGAACCATTCTTCCGCGCTTGGAGGGTCGAGGCGATCTCTCACAATACCGAGCACTTCGTTGTATTCGCCAGTGCTAAGCTGTCCGTTCACTGGCGTTATCGCTAGCACTGCTAGTATCAGCACAGCAAAAATTGGTTCCGATCTCGTCTTAATCCGGCATTCCGCAGGTAGGCTATGAAAAACCGAGAATTTTTGGCTTATCTTGATGTGCATAAAATCAAATCTAATACTCAATTATTGTTAATAATAATTTTAGTTGAATCTGTTAACACCGTGTTAACAATTCAGTTTCTTATAAAAAAGAGTCTATTATATTCTAAGTCTTTATGGCGCTGGCCTGATTTGACCTCGATAATGCGTCGAATGATATCTATTCTCAAAAAATCGATAGCAGGAAAATTAATGAGCGTTCAAACCGTTAATGCGAAATGCCGGCTTAATCACCCACCTGGAACGGAAGGGCATTATTAATGAAAAAGTTTTTGGCATGATCGGTGGGCTGGTCACTGACCCGAATCGTGCCTTTCGCTCCTCCGCACCCCATTCACCAAAAAGCGTATATCCGAGCGCCCCCATAATAATAAGATTGACCGATAAAAAAGAGGTGACAAATAATGAGAAGAAGGAGATACCCGTCCATATTCGACGCCTTCGAGGGGCTCTTCAGAGGCTTCCCCTTCGAGGAGGAGCGCGAGGAGGGGCTCTATAGAGACCCCTTCGACGACCTGATCAGGAGGTTCCAGGAGGAGATCCCCGAGGACCTGAAGGAGCTGGTCCGGGAGGAGGAGAGCCCCGCGGGGACGTCCCGGCGCTACGGCCCCTTCGTCTACGGCTTCAGCTACACCGCGGAGCCGGGCAAGGAGCCGACCTTCCGGGAGTTTGGGAACATCCGTCCCGGCCGCGGCGGCATCGAGCCGAGCGCGGGGCGAGAGCCGCTGGTCGACGTGATGGAGGACGGCGACCTCTACAAGATCTTCGCCGAGCTTCCGGGGGTGGATAAGGAGAGCATCAAGCTCGACTCCACGGAAAGAGCGGTGCGGATCGAGACGACGGGCGATAAGAAGTTCGCCAAGACGATAGACTTCGACTCCGAGGTCGATCCCGATAGCGCCAAAGCCAGCTATAAGAACGGGGTTCTCTCCGTCGAGCTGGAGAAGAAGGTGAAGGCGGAGAAGGGCAAGGAGATCAAGATCGAGTAAATTGATTTTTTAATGCGGGCGCGCCGGCGGTTGCCAGCGATGCCGCAGGCCAGGTGACCCAGAAACCTCCTCCTCCCCGCAAGTCTGCAAGCGACAGTTATCCGCGGTAGGTCTGCTCCCTTCCGGGCCTGAACCGGTCCCCGCAGTTGAGATGAACAGACCTGCCCTCCGGCAGACCCGGACATCAATGCCGTCCCCACAGGGCGGAGAATCACAGTCGGCAACTGGACTGAACCTGCAACACCCTCAGTCGTCCACTGGCTTCGTCCCCCGCATATCGGCGATCTCGGGTTACAGGTGACGCCGAGCCACCCGGACTAGCCCGCGGATAACAGAGTCATTTGGGAGAACATAAACCTAACGCAAGAATAGACCAGAATTTGAACCGAGGTGGTGCTAGATGATGGAAGAGATGATAGGCTTTGTCATGGGAAATAAGCAGAGGATAAAGATATTGGAAGTGATCGAGTCCAAGGGGCCCCAGCCCGCCGAGAAGATAGCCAAGTTCGGCAGGCTCACCGCCCCCGTGGTGGGGCGGACCCTGGAGGAGGTCGCAGGCAAGGGGCTCTTGAAGGAGACGGACGGGGTCTGGAAGTTCACCGACCTGGGGGTCGAGCTATCGAAAGAGCTGAAGAAGAGGGGGTGATCCTGATGGAAGTCTCCGAGGCGATAAAAAAGAGGAGGAGCATCAGGAAGTACCAGCCCCGAAAGATCGAGAACGATAAGCTCGACCGGATCTTAGAGGCGGGCAGGCTCGCTCCTTCAGCGAAGAACCTCCAGGAGTGGAAGTTCGTCGTCGTTCGGGACGATGGGCGGAGGAAGCGGCTCGCTGAGGCGGCGAAGGGTCAGACCTTCGTCGGCGAGGCCCCTGTGGTGATCGCTGCATGCGCCACCGTCACCGACTACGTCATGACCTGCGGCCAGCTGACCTACCCCATCGACCTCGCCATCGCCGTCGACCACATGACCCTCCAGGCGGCGGCGGAGGGGCTGGGAACCTGCTGGATCGGGGCGTTTTACGAGGAGGAGGTCAAGAAGGTCCTGAGCATACCCCCAGAGGTGAGGGTCGTGGCGCTCCTTCCCATCGGCTACCCCGCCGAGGAGCCCCCCGCATCGAGGCCGCGAAAGGAGATGGACGAGATCGTCGCCTTCGAGAGCTGGGGATGAGGAGGCGATTTGGGGTCTTGGGACCGGAATTTCGAGGTCGGTGAAGTTAAGTGGAGTTAGGTGGAGTTAGGTGGAGGTCGAGATTGAGGCGGTGAGAATTATGGTCGAAAAAGTGATCAAGACCGACGATGAATGGAAGAGGCTCCTCGGCCGCGATGAGTACCTCGTCACCAGGAAGAGGGGGACGGAGCCCCCCTTCTCCGGCAAGTACTACAACTTCAAGGGCGAGGGGGTCTACCGCTGCGTCGCATGCGCAAACGACCTCTTCTCCTCAAAGGCGAAGTTCGACTCGGGCTCCGGTTGGCCCAGCTTCTGGGAGCCGATCTCCGAGGAGAGCGTCGAGGAGAGGGAGGACAGAAGCTACGGGATGGTCAGGGTCGAGGTGGTCTGTGCGCGGTGCGACTCCCACCTGGGCCACGTCTTTGAGGACGGGCCGCCTCCGACGGGGCTTCGATACTGCATCAACTCTGTGGCTCTGAAGTTCGTCCCCGAGGACGAGCTGAATTCCGAGGGGTGAAGATATCGAAATTTGAAGGCTGATTCTTTTGGCGGAGCACATGCTGGAGATGGCCGGGGCTCTCGTCCGGGTGAGGGATGGAGAGATCGAGGTTCTGACAGATCCGAAGGTCGAACGGTGCCCCCTCCGAAGCGGCCTCTACGGGATCGAGGCGGAGTCGAAAGAGACCGTCGAGGCGGTCCTCAGAGGCCACATCGAAGAGCTGGGGATGTACGGACCCCATCGTGTTTTAGAGTTGAATGAGCGGCCCGTCAGCTTCGGCGCCTCGGAGATGATCGCCGACGCCATGAGGACCGGTCTCGTCGATGCCGCCGTCGTAGTCTGCGAGGGGGCGGGGACGGTCGTTGCAGCGAGGCCCGAGGTCGTCGCCGCCCTGGGCGCCCACATGACCGGCCTCGTCAGAACCGAGCCGATCGAGGAGGTCCAGTCTGGCCTTCGAGAGAGGGGCTGCCTCCTCCTCGACGACCTTTGCACCATAGATCAGGTCGAGGGTTACAAGAGGGCTCTAGCCGCCGGTTTTGAGAGGGTTGTCGTCACCATCACAGGAAGGAGGGCCTTCGAGGCAGAAGAGATCAGAAAGACGGCTTCGCCTTCGGCGGGCGGGTCGGCGCCGGGGGAGGGACCGGTCATATTTGCGGTCCACAACATCGGCTTGACGGTGGAGGACGCCCGAGTCCTCGCCGAGACCTGCGACGTCGTCTGGGGCTGCGCCTCGCGGCAGGTCAGGGAGGTGGTGGGAAGGCAGGCGAAGCTTCAGATCGGGATCTCGATACCCGTATTCGCCCTCACCAACCGGGGCAAAGGGCTCGTCCTCAATCGGGCCCTCGCCTTCGACGAGAGCCTGGTGATGCACAGGGCGACTCTTCCTTACGGGCCGGAGGAGAAGCTGCCGGAGCCCCTCTTTTGAGGTGGGCCCGCCTATCCGATCCTCTCCACCTTCAGCCCGACGTTGTCCACCTTCGTCGATATCGCAATCGCAAGGCCCATCGGCGCGAGGATCTCGTCCATCTCTTTCTCCGACCGCTCCGTCACGACGGCGATGGACGGCCCTACAGAGCTCATACCGACGAACTCCAGCCCCGCCTCCCGGAGGCGGCTCATATGCTGGTAGATGAGAAAACCGTGGTGCTCGACCTCCGCCCGCTTCGAGCCCCGGAACTCGATCTCCCAGATGACCTCCCCGATCTTCTTCAAATCCCCCCGCTCCAGGGCGGGGATCAGGTCCATCAGGATGAAGTAGGCCTTAAGCTCCCGGTCCTGATAGTCGAGGTTTCGGGCCCGGTTCATCAGGAGGTCGAACTCCTCCCTCCCCGACGATGAGACCGTCGTCTCAGGGATGATCACGAAGACGTTCTTTCCTTCCGCGAAGGGATGGTGGTAGGCGAGGGCCAGCTCGTCGCCCATCACCGCCATCCCTCCGTAGGTTACGGCGGCGGGGCCAACGCCGGTCTCAAAGCCCAACGTCACGCGGCCGTCCTCCGTCTCCTCGACGTAGTTGCTTCCGATGAGGAGGCGGATCTCGTCTTTTGTCAGGGGCTCCCCCAGTGCTACGTTCATGGCGGTGGCGAGGGCGACGAGGACCGAGCCGGTGGAGCCGAGGCCGACGTGCTTGTTCTCGTGGTCGCGGACTTTGATCGAAAAGCCGCCGGAGTAGCCCGTCGCCTCCTTGAAGACGGCGACGAAGTGGCGGACGATCGGCTCTCGAGAGTAGTCGATTGAAGTCTCCCGCGGCGTGCACTCCACTTCCGCAAAGCAGCTGATCTGCAGGGCGAAGCCGACGCCGCCGCCGCCGGGCCTGTTGGGGGCAAACCGGTTCATGTCCAGGACGGTGAGGTGGATCCTCCCCGGCGCCGTAGCCCTCACCTTCCCCTCCACGGGCGCAAGGTGGCGCCCCTCGATCCCCAGGGCGTTGATCTTCTCGCCCGGGGAGAAGGGGCTGAACTCGTACTCCACCAGGTCCAGGTCCCCGCCCCGGATCTTCATCTTGGGCATCTCAGGGGCCTCCTCCGCGTCCTGTCCCAATAATCGAGCTTCCTGCGACCATGATCTCCTAAGCTTCAGTCAAAGTATATTCTCTTGGCGGCGGGCGTCTCGGTGGCGAAGGAGGGGGGTCGGCATGCAGAAGCCCTGCATTGGAGGGGGTGCATCCCGCACTGGGGCGCGTCCCGGGAAGGCCTGGCCCGGGTCATCGATCGGATCGACCCGGGCCGGATCGTCCTCATCAACACCTGAGGCGTGGGGGTGGTTCGCCGATCGCTTCGAGGGGGTGGGGGTGGCGGAGGAGGGGGTGGCGGAGGAGGGGGTGGCGATCGAGTTCTAGATGGTGGGGGGGGATGCTCCGACTGGGGCCGGTAGGGCTTGAAAGCCGAATTCACAAGGTATCGATTATGTTCTCAAATTTAAATTTGCTTAGCAGATCCAAATTCTTCTTAGATATATTTAGGGATTATACAATAGAATTATATTCTAGATGTTAGAATGTCTATCTTCATTTCTCTCTAATTGAAAAAACCTTCTGCGGATGATTCGTCACGCATCTGATTAAAGAGTATCTGGAAGCGTTATTATGTTACGTTCTGTAAGTACCATATCGATGATTTTTAAAGGATCATTTGAAACTTTTGCGAGAGAATATGGATATTGTTTAAGTACTTCATTTCCAACTGCGACCATATGTTTATGGCTATTTTTTAATATTTTTATATATATTAAAAAAATGAGAGTATTTTGAATTTTTATTTCGTTAGACTGTACTGTTGAATCCTGTGGTGGTGCAAAATATTACGTTATCGCAGTATGGTGGTTTCAAAAGGCCACCACCATAAGATTCAACAGAATCAGCTAAGGGGGCACGCCGTAGGATCTTCGGGTGTTCCCCGATCTTCATGGAAACATTTTTCTTGGGTCGTGACAAGCCCCTTCTCAAGAGGGTGACTAATACGAAACTGAATGCGATTCTGTGCGTGTTGGCTCTGGCTGCATTGGCC
Source organism: Candidatus Methanocrinis alkalitolerans (assembly GCF_029167205.1). NCBI lineage: Archaea > Methanobacteriati > Methanobacteriota > Methanomicrobia > Methanotrichales > Methanotrichaceae > Methanocrinis > Candidatus Methanocrinis alkalitolerans. Next base: position 83,736 of record NZ_JARFPL010000002.1, on the reverse strand, counting down.
ATGCCTGTGTGTGGCCAGGAGACTGCTGAGGAGTGGCTAGAGAAGGGTCGAGTACTATTTAGCGAGGGTAGTTATGACGAAGGCGTTCTAGCGATTGAAGAAGTTATCAAGCTTGATCCAGATGGTGCCTTGGCGTGGACCGGTAAAGGCATGGTTCTTGTAGCACAGGGCAACTATACCGAAGCTATCCAGGCTTATGACGAAGCCATAAGGCTAGATCCTGGATGCACCCAAGCCTGGGTTCGTAAAGGCGTTGCTCTCTATAGTCAGGGAAACTACTCTGAGGCCATACAGGCTTACGATGAAGCCATACGGTTGTATTCTGAGGATGAATTGGCCTGGTATAACAAAGGCGTTGCTCTCCTCCAGCAGGGCAAGTTGGATGAGGCACTCCAGCAATTTGATGAGACAATCAGGCTAGATCCCGAGTATGCCGATGCTTGGAATGGCAAAGGCGTTGCTCTCGCAGGTCAAGGCAAGTACGACGAGGCGATCCAAGCTTACGACGAAGCCATCAGGCTAGACCCAGAGAACGCTGTAGTCTGGAAGAATAAGGGAGATGTTCTTAATGATCAGGGCAAATATGACGAAGCTATCCAGGCTTATGACGAGGCTATCAGAATCGATCCCGAAGATCCTCGGGCCTGGTTTGAAAAGGGTCTTGTTCAAGTTTTCCATGGCAACTGCACCGAGGCGATACAGGCGTATGATGAAGCCATCAGGCTAGACCCTGAGAACGTTTTACTCTGGGGACTTAAAGGCTTTAGTCTAGCTCGCTTGGGCAAGGATCAAGAGGCGATCCAGGCTTATGATGAAGCCATCCGTCTCGATCCTGAAGATTCCGTGGTTTGGAGAAACAAAGGTGACGCTCTCATGAAGCAGAGCAAATATGATGAAGCCATCCAGGCTTATGATGAGGCCATCAAAATTAATCCTGATTATGTCGACGCATGGCATAACAAAGGTGTCGCTCTGCTGAAGTTGAAACGTTACTCTGAAGCCGATGCTGTTTTAGCTGCACTTGGACGTGATACGGAGTGCGATGGTGAAGTTCGTCTTCAATACGAGGTCACTGATGACACCTGGATGGATGCTGGAACAGATGAGGTGGGGGATGGGTTCAGGGTATACTTAATCCTTGATGCAGGCATGGTGGTTCAGAAAATATGTGTCCAGGCGTTTGGAACAGTTACGGTTGACGTATACAAAGACTATCCGAGCGGGAAAGTGGTGACCAAGACGTTCGAGGTTACGGGGGACGATTACTACTGTGCGACTAGCACTACAGGGGAAACGGACCTAGTGTACCTATCGCCCAGAATTAGTAACAGTGAGATCAAACTAGGTGGCGAACCTGAACGGTTTGATATCATCATTACATTCAAGACCGAGAATGGGTATACCTTCAAGGAGGATGACTACCTCTACATATGATGCTGATGTGTCAAAAGCAGCGAGATGAGGCGACGAAGCTCCGATCTATCCGGGGATGGAACCGGTGGCGAAGGAGGGGGTGGGGATCGAGTTCTAGAAGGTGGGTGGGGGGCGCCCTCCCGCCATCCCATCCGGGTTTTGATCTAGGTGATGCTCCGAGATGCCGACGATCTTCTAGGCAAATGTTAATGAAGATGATGGCCCTCCTTCTACAAGAATAGGGATAATTGTGAGGCGTTAGGATGATATATAAATGGGACCACTTGAATCATCTGCAGTTGGGCAAATACGCTGAATATTTCGTGAAGATGGAATTTACGCTAGCGGGATTCGATGTTTATACGCCCGAGGTCGACGATAAAGGTATAGATTTTATAGCTCGAAAAAATGAAAATACATATTATGATATTCAGGTCAAATCTGTTAGAGGACTCAACTACATTTTTTTACCGAAACACAAATTCGATCTAAGGAAGAATTTGCTGGTTGCCATTGTGCTTTTCGAAGAAGGTAAGCCGCCGAAGATGTCTCTTATACCTTCATCAGAGTGGTCCAATCCCAACCGCTTGCTGGTAAGTCGTGATTATGAAGGGAAAAAGAGCAAGCCCGAATGGGGGCTGAATATATCTAAAAAGAATTTGGATTTGCTTAATAAATTTGAATTTGATAAAATAATTGAAACCCTGTGATTATTGAATGCCAGATCGTAGCGAAGGTCGTTGGGGGTGGTGATCGAGGCAAAGGGCGGGACTCCAGGGAGATCCTGGGGTAAGTGGTCAGGGGCGAAGGTCTCGCCAGGGCTGGTTAATTTCATATAAAAGCTTAAAGCCAGTTGTGGCTCTGCATCGAAAAATCTTCTTTAGAGGCTCTCGCTTAAACGGACGTTCTCATCTTCTCCTCTTGGACCTCCCTGAGAGTCCTACCGCGATCATCTTTCCAATCGATTCGCCCATTGGCCGACCTGCCCTGGACGACCCCTGCAGCCGTCGAAGGCGAGTTGAAGAGATAATCCTGTGAGAACTCAAGGTTATCTCCGCTAGGTATCAATACACCCTGCGATTGAAGCTCTTTCCTGAGTTCTGAAAGATAGCGATGGATTGATGCGACTTCGGAACAAACGGCTTTCGATCCCTGGAGGACCAGAAAACCCTCTGGGCTCTCATAACCTCTTGCGGAGATTCCTTTCGCCTCGATGGAGAATAGATGCCTTGATCTCCTCTTTGTCCCGAGAGCCTTTTCAAAGACGGTTAGGCCGAGGAGAGGGAATATGCTCAACATGTCCGCCAGGAAGCTTTCAGCGTCAGCAGCGTCGGCTTCAGATAGGGCGGGCGTTTGAGGTGCGTTTATATTGTCGATAGCGGACCGTTTGGCCTGCCTGGCCATGTCGAGCAACCTCGCCTCTAAATGCTGGACATGGGCTTTGTTAAGGCTGCCATCGGTGGCGACGAAGAAGACCACCCAGGTCCAAAACTCTTTGTTGCCATAATGCTGCTCCAACCTCGGCCCGACCGCATCCCCCTCGCCTATGTATATCTTGGGCAGCTCCCCCTCTTCGGGAGGGCCTACCAGGACGTAAACTCCTGGTTGGGTGAACTCCTTTCTGCCTTTTACCGCAGGCAAAAGAGGTCTTGGACATACTAAACCGCATCCCGTCCAATTGGACTTCGATATTATCCTCAATCCTGCAGGGTTTCCATCGTGGCAAAAGATTTTGATCGAAAATGGTCGGGGCATCGGGGTCTGCTCAGTATTCGTGATATCTCCACCCATTTAACAGACCTCATTATAGCTTATCGATCTTCCGGCCTCCACCATCTGAAGGCATCAGATAGTCCTTCGACATGCGATATAAACCTATTTTTCAATTATCGATTTAGCGGCTGCGTTTTGGCAATTGGTTGTAGCCAATATGATGATCGTTTGACCGGAGAGATCGAATGAATTCGATCTCCTATCTTTGCTTAAGTAGATCTTTCCGTTCCGGTAAGTGATCTTGTAGACTAACTTCATCAGAGATACGACCTTTAGCTTCCCCGGAAAAGACCAACAAAATATACCGTAGTAGCCCGGCAAGGATTCGAACCTTGGTGACGAGGTCCAGAGCCTCGTATGATTGACCGCTACATCACCGGGCTTCAGCACGCCAGATTTCGCTTTTCATGTATTAACCTGTCGATCCGGCCGCCACCTCCGGCCCCTCATCTGTAGTCGAGAAGGACGATCAGGGGCCCATCTACCTCTTCAGCAAGCCTCTCCTTCGAGACCTCGAAGGTGGTGGCCGGCCTCTCGACCTTCTGGCCCGAGAGGAACCGGTCGGGAGGGTCGACCTTGAAGGTGAGGGCCGGGGTCATAAAGTGCATCGGGATGACGACCTTCGGCTTTATCTGGCCGACGACCTCCTTGGCGCCTCCGGCGTCGATGGTGTAGACCCCACCGACGGGGATCATCAGAACGTCCACTTCGCCGAGGGCGGCGGCGTCTTCTTCGCTGAGGAGGTGGCCGAGGTCGCCGAGGTGGCAGATCCTGACGCCGTCCATCTCGAAGCAGAATATGGTGTTATCGCCCCGGAGCTCTCCCTTCTCCTCGTCGTGATACGTCTGGAAGCCTTCGAACCTGATCCCGGCGGCCTCCTTCTCTCCCGGCCCCTTCACCACCGCCGGTCGGCCCTGAAGGGCCTCGACGTTGTTGTGGTCGTGGTGGTCGTGGCTGACGGTGACGGCGTCGGCCCTGAAGGGCCTCGACGTTGTTGTGGTCGTGGTGGTCGTGGCTGACGGTGACGGCGTCGGCCCTGATCCTCGGGAGGGGGTAGCCGACGGCCTCGTCGAAGGGGTCTGTTACTACGACCTTCCCCGAACCGTCCTCGATCCTGAAGCAGGAGTGGCCCAGCCATCTTATCTTCAAAATGATCACCGAAGATGATTATTGATCTTATAGGATAATAATTATTCGATTCGGTAACTCGATTCGATCACTTGACCCGGGCGTCGATGACGGCGTGGAGCATCCCCGGCGAGTACTTCTTCACCCTTGCCCGCCTCTCGATCTGCACCGACCTTCCCGCCCGCTCCGCTGCCTCCGTCAGATCTTCTTCGAGCTTTTCGGGATAGAGCCGCTCGGGGACGGTCTGGTGGTAGTGGAGGACTCCACCGGTCCGGAGGGCGGCGATACCGGCGTCGAGGTAGCGGTCCGTCGTCCCGACATACCCCATCACTGCCCGGTCGGCGACGCCCTTTGGGGTGGCAACGGCGCAGTCGCCCTGGATGGGGACGACGATTCCATCGACGCCGTTGAGCCGCACGTTCTCGACGAGGTAGCCGAAGGCGACCGGATTGATCTCGATGGCGAAGATCCTCTTGGGGCGGGAGTGGACCGCCATGGGGAGGGTGAAGTAGCCGATCCCGGCGAACATGTCGACGACGGTCTCGCCTCTGCCGAGGCGGCCCATCCTCATCCTCTCCCGCATGTTCCCCGGCGAGAACATCGTCTTCATGGGGTCGAGCTTGAAGGCGACCCCGTCCTCCCGGTGGACCGTCTCGGTGGCGGGGTCGCCTGCAATGAGCTCTCGGTCCGGCTCCCGGAAGGGACCGGCTACCCCCCGGTCCAGGAGGACGGAGGAGCAGCGGGGGTAGATCGCCAGGAGAGCGTCGCCGATCTTCCCCTTGAGGTGATGGATCCGGGGGTCGATCTTGACGGCGATCACCCTCCCCAGGATCGACCATCCCCGCGGGAGGAGGTTCCTCTCTTCGGCGCAGATGTCCTCGCCGAAGAAGGCGGCGAGGTCTGGAATGGTCTCGTAAAACTCGGGGGCGTTCTGGAGGACTACCACCATCCCCGGCGGGGCGGAGGTCACGGGTATCTCTACCATCTCGCCCTTTGAGACGGTCTTACGTCTGGGGTCCAGGAGGCCCAGTCGGCGGGCCCGCTGTAGCGTTCTCTGGGCCTCTCTCCTCGGTACCGGGACCGCCAGATGCTCTCTTGGCATTGTAGATCTGATCGAATTCCAGGGGGTCTGCGGTGGTGTTGGACCAGAGGTTTATGGTGCTGTTGGTCCTGCTGACCCTATAGTCTTTGTCGTAGACTAGGACCGACGACTCGTAACCTTCGGGTATCGCCAGGTTGAAGGTGACGGGGACGAGGATGTACTCGTCGGTGAGGGCGACCGAGACGCTGGCGTTGTTGCTGGAGACGAGCTGGATGACGGTGTTGTTGGTGTAATATATCGTTACTATCCCGCCGGTGGCGCTGATGCTCTTGTCCACGTCCGGGGGGAGGACGAGCTCCACCTTGCTCTCCAGCCCCTTGGGGTTTGTTATGTCCAGGTTGAGATAGGAGTTGCCGGAGGCGTTTGTCAGGTAGGCGGAATAGCTGACGAAATCCGACGGCGGAGGCGGGATCGCCGGAGGCTCCGGCGCCTCGGAAGGCCATAAGTAAAAGCCTGCTACGATGAGGAGGAGGCCGATGCCGGCGATGACGAGGGCCTTCTTATCCCTCCACCATCCACCAGACCCCTTCTCCGGCCTCTTCGGTGGGTTCCTCGGCTGAAAGGCCGGAGGAGGGGTCTTATCTGCCGGCGGCTCCCTCTCCACCCCGGAGGCTTGCGGGCCGAAGATCTCCTCCGGTTTTTCCATCTCGACGAAGGCGACGGGCTCGGTCTCATCCTCCGCCGCCTCGGAGGTCTTCACCGTGGGGATTTCGGCTCCCATCGTCCCTTCGGCCTTCTTCTCCTCCGGCTCGAGGGGAGGCTCCTCAGGGGGCGCCACCGGCTGGGGCCTCGCCTCTTCTTTTGCCCCTGCCTCCTCCGCGCCGGGAGGCCTTCTCTCGTCTTCTCCATCAGCCGCTTCGTCTTCGTCTTCGCCCCGGGGTTCAGCCTCTTCGGCCGAAGGCGCCGTGGGGCGGTCCGGCTCCTCCCCCCTCCCCACGTCGAATCCCTCCGGCGGAGCGGGGGGCTCTCCTTCCACCAAACCCTCCGATCCCTCCTCGAGATCCTCCTCTTCCCCCTCCGTCTCGTCTCCTTCGGGGCCCGACTCCTCGGTCCGCGGACCTGCCGAGGGCTTATCCCTCTTGGGCAAGACGACCTCGCCGTTCTCCAGGTCTAAAATGAGGTCGGTATAGGTCCCCGTCTCGTCGACGAACCGTCTGGCCTTGGGTATGAGATAGGATATCCCGGAGATCTTCACCTCCTCGAAGAAACCGGTGGACCTCATCAGCCGGTCCTTGTAGGCGTATATGGCGCCGCTGTCCATCCTCGACTCGATCTCGCTGAGGCTCGGGAAGCGGTCCTCCTCCTCCGCGACCTCTCTTGTGGCCCTGGCATAAGCCTCGAAGAATACCCGGCTCATCCTGTTGAGGCGGTTGGTATACCGTCGGTCGAAGAGGAAGGAGAAGCTTTCGCCGCTCACCGTCTCCCTCTCCGCCGCTACCTCGCGCCAGACCGAGTACGAAACGTCCATCGGTGGTAGAAAAGTCTTCGCCATGATAAGTATTTTTGTATCCCCTCTCCACCAGGACGAGGACGAAAAGGGGGCGCGGAGGTCTCACGTAGCTCTTATATGAAAGCTACCTTTAAATTCCGGAGGGGCCCTAGTTCGGTTCGATGAAGACGGTTCCTTTGGTGCCGGTCCTCCTGGTCTTTCTGGTGGTGGGGATCCACGTAGAGCAGGGGCTTGACCGCTACCATGTGGGTGTGGGGGAAGATGTATTGGTGACGCTCCGCCTCGGCAACACCGGGGAGTCTGCCCTGGACGTCAGCGTAGTTCCGGGGGTCCCTGATGGTCTTCTGGTCCTCGATCCGGGGGTCAGGACCGTGAATATACCGCCGGGAAATTCGGCGTCCGTCGACTATCCGGTTAGGGGCGAGAGCCCGGGCCAGTACGCAATATCATCCCAGGTGATCTACACCGACGAAGAGGGTCGATCCCGCCACATCAGGTGCGGTGACAGGAACGGCAGGCTTCTGACGGTGGTCTAGACGGCCGTCTCCTCCAGAAGCTCCGACCTTGTGAAGATCGACTCGAGGCGGTATCCGACGTCGGCTAGCCGTTCGCTTCCGCCCTCCTCCCGGTCGAGGATGGCGATCGCCTGGATCGGCTCGTAGCCCTCTCCCTTCAGCCTCTCGATGGACTTTATGAGGGACGACCCCGTGGTGACGACGTCGTCGACGACCGCCACCTTCGACCCCTGGGGGAGGGTCGGCCCTTCTACGAACTTTCCGGTACCGTGCCCCTTGGCCTCCTTTCTTATGATCAGCGCCGGAAGGTCCCTCCCCCCGAGGTGGCCGACGACGGATACGGCCGCAACTATGGGGTCTGCTCCCAGGGTCATCCCGGCGACGGCCGCCGCCTCAGGGTCTATCATATCGAGGATCAGCCTCCCCGTCAGGTACGCCCCCTCCGGATGGAGGACGACCTCTCGGGCGTCGACGTAGTAGTCGCTCACCCTCCCCGAGGAGAGGGTGATCTTCCCCCTCCGAAGAGCCCTCGTCCTCAACAGCTCCAAAAGCCTCTCTCTCTCGTCCATGACCTGGACGATGGGGGCGGGGGATATAACCGTTTTCAGCGCCCCCTTCCCGTCATCTTCGCCTGGATAGCCCTCACCCTCTGCAGCCTTCCCAGGTCGGTTCCGTCCAGGAGGTAGACCCTCCCCTCATCGAGGCGAACGATCCTGGGGAGGGGCCCCCTCTCCTCCCGAAAGGCGGCGTCGAGGGGGTAGCCTCCGCATAGGGGGTTATAGGCGGGGACGATCGTCACCTCGGGTCCTGAGATCTTTCGGCCGTACTCCTCCGAGAGCCCCTCCGGCGAGAGGGGGGCCCTCACCCAGGCCCTCTCGGGGGGGGCGGAGCCGATCCGGTCGGCGAGCCTCACCGCCGGATGGAGGTGGGACGCCACCAGGATCTCGGCCTCGAAGACCGAGGAGTCTGGCCAGGTATGGCCGTGGAAGTATCCGGCCCCATCGATGACGACCCCTGTGGCAGGATGGATTTCCACCTCCGGCGGAGCGAGGTGGGATATGCCTACGTCGTGGTTTCCGACGACTATCTCGACTTTTGCGACGCGAGAAAGGGACTTGAGGAATGCCGGGACCTCGGTCTTCTCCTGAAGAGAATTCCAGGGCAGGTTGTGCTTGACGTCCCCCAGGAGGAGGAGCCGGTCGGGGGAGACCTCTTCGAGCCGGGCAGCGAGCCCCTCCAGCATCTTGCCGCTCTGGCTGGGGACGCTGGCGCCGCCGAGCCAGAGTTGGTGCTCTATCCCTATGTGGAGGTCGGCTGCCACCAGCACCCTCTCGCCCCCCTCCACCAGGAGGAGAGGCTCGCTGGGGATCGGCCTTGCAATCGTCATCGGAAGAGGTTATGCCTCAAGGGATTATATCACCATCTCATCCAGGGCTCTTTCCAGCTCAGCGAGGAGCCCTGGGACGTCCTTGACCACAGCCCGGCAGGAGAGCTCGATCATCAGGTTGACGATGGACTCGGACGCCTCCCCCGCCTTCCTGATGTCGGTCCTGATCCCAATTGCCCTCCTTCCGAAGAGGGCGCAGTGATACCCCACCTCCCAGGCGGTCCCGTCGTCGACCTGGGCTCCGTCGAGGATCGCCACCATCAGGGGAGACCTCTCCAGGGCCGAAAGGTTCGCGCGGAATATCTCCTCCGTCGTCCCTGAGGCGGTCTCGAAGGGCCAGACGACCTCGACCCTATCCCCCAGGGCCGCCTCGATTTCTCTTTTGAGATATCCTGCACCATCGATCTCGGACCTGGAGAAGAGGGGGCCTGCGAGGTATACGGATATCTTCTCGACCATATTTTTTCCTCTCCCCTCTTCACCTAGACCCCGTCCGATCTAGTCGGCGGAGGCGGCGATGAGCCTCTCTTTTACGAACTCCGCGTCGAGGCTCGCCAGGAACCACCCCGCCTTCGGCCCCTGCTTCTGCCCCAGGAAGGCGACGTAGACCGCCTCGAAGAGCTTCTTTGGATCCAGGCCTCTCTCCTCGGCGACGGCGTAGACCTCGTTGTGTATCTCCTCGCCGCCCTTCCCCCCGAGCCTCTCCGCCAGGAGGCCTAGGGCTCCCCTCACCTCAGGATTGAGGTCTTTGGCCTTTGAAGGGAGCGTCTCCTGGAGGACGAACTTGACGAAGGGGGGTGCGTATCGGTCGAGCCATGCCCTGACGTTGGCGGCCCGGGAGAGGATCCTTTCGCGGTCGGTGGTGTCGTAGCCGCTCCGGTTCAGGACGACGAAGAGCTGGTCGGGGTCGCCTCCGGCGATCTGGACCGCCGTCACCATGTGCCGGTAGGGGATGGGGGCCGTCTCCTCTCCCCCGATCCGGGATAGCTCCAGGCCCCTCTCCTCTCCCGCCTGCCGGTCGTACTCCTCGATGAGGGAGAGGAGGGGGAGGCCCGGATCGAACTCGATGTGCTTCTCCGGTTTCGTCCTGATGATGAGGTAGCGGAGGACCTCCGGCGGGACGACGTCCAGCATATCCCTTATCGTCACGACGATCCCGGTGGAGGAGTGCATCGCACCCTTCCCCTTCAGGTGGATCCACTCGTAGACGACCGGGTAAGGGGCGGGGCGGCGGTAGACCTCCTCGGAGATCCTCTTTCCCGTATCGTAAGAACCCCCGGCGGTGGCGTGGTCTTTGCCGAAGGGCTCCACGGTGACGTCCAGGATCGACCACCGGGCGGGCCAGTCGACCCTCCAGGCTAGCTTTCCCCCGCCCCTGAAGGATGCAGTCCCCTCATGGCCGCACCGGCAGACGTAATCGGCACTCTCGCCCTCGAGGTCGAAGGCGACGACCTGGGTGGAGTTCAGCCGGCCGCAACTCTGGCATATCGCGTCCAGGGGGCACCAGCTGGCGGGAAGCTCTCTACCTGATACCTCCTTGAGGATCCGGGCGATATCGCCCCTCTTCTCGAGGGCGGTCTTGATCGCCTCGACGTAGAGGCCGTCCTTGTACATCCTGTCTGCCCTGTATATCTCGGGGCGGATCCCGAGCCTCTCCAGAGAGTCGAAGAAGGGGAGGAGGAAGTGGTCTGCGTAGCTGGCGCAGCAGCCTTCGGGGCAGGGGATCTCCGAGAGGGGCTTTCCTACATGTTCCTCGAAGCTCTTGGGGAGGAAGGGGTAGAGCCGCCGGAGGGGGTCGTAGCTGTCGGCGATGTATATAAGCCGGGCGCCGACCCCCCGGTCCCGGAGGGCCCGGTAGACGGCATCGGCGGTCATCACCTCCCGCATGTTCCCGAGGTGGATCTGGCCGGAGGGGGTGATCCCCGTCGCCACCGTCTGAGGGCCCTCGCCTGCGAGCTTCTCCGCCGCCACGTCGGCCCAGTGAATCGTCATGGCCTCTCCATCGATCGAGATAGTGATATTAACTTTCCGCCTTCGGCCTCTTCGAGTAAGGGGAGCGTTGAGACGTGAAGTGATGAGACGTGAAGTGATGAGACGTGAAGTGATGAGACGTGAAGTGATGAGACGTGAAGTGATGAGACGTGAAGTGATGAGACGTGAAGTGAAGATGGTCGCGTACCCAGATTACTGAATAGCGCTAACGGGTGACGTAATGGCTGTTTGGCGGAAAATACGTCCCTTGAATTCGATTCGAGTGGCGATTTTCAGTAGATCGAGTACGCGACCTGAAGATAAGATAAGAGAGATATAGCTGCGGGCCGATCCCCCCCTCATGCAACGGCCTTCCCTCGACGAGTACTTCATGGAGATATCATCTGTGGTGGCGACCCGGTCTACGTGCCTTCGGCATAAGGTAGGCGCAGTCCTGGTGAGGGATAAGAGGATCCTCTCCACCGGGTACAACGGCGCGCCGACGGGCCTCTCCCACTGCCTCGAGGTCGGGTGCCGCCGCGAGAACGTCGAGAGCGGATACCGCCACGAGCTCTGCCGCGCCGTACACGCCGAGCAGAACGCCATCATCCAGGCGGCGATCCACGGCGTCAGCACCAGCGGCGCCACCCTCTACTGCACCCACCAGCCCTGCATCCTCTGCGCCAAGATCATCATCAACTCCCAGATCCGGCGGGTCGTCTACGGCAACCCCTACCCCGACGACGAGGCGCTCCGGTTCCTGGAGGAGGCGGGGGTGGAGGTGACGATGATGCCTCCTTGCGACCCCCCCTTCCAGTGAGGTATGACTCTCCAATTAGGTACGACTCTATAGATCGAAAGCCACGAAAAAGATTTTACCGTCCCGGCCCCTACAACAAGTCCTATGTTCGGGACGAAGGATCATCTGAGGGCGGAAGGGGGCCACCTCACCATCGACGGGGTCGACGTGGTGGACCTCGCCGAGGTCTTCGGGACCCCCCTCTATGTTACGAGCGAGAGGCGGCTGAGGGAGAACGCCAGAGCTTACCGGGAGGCCTTTGCTGAGGCGGACGTCTATTTCGCCGTCAAGGCCAACGGGAACCTCGCCATCCTGAGGATTTTGGCGGAGGAGGGGCTGGGGGCGGACGTCTTCTCCGCCGGGGAGCTATCCCTGGTGAGGATGGCGGGGATCCCCGGAGAGAAGATCCTCTTCAACGGCAACTCGAAGCGGACCGAGGAGCTGGAGATGGCAGTCGAGGCCAAAGTCAGGGTATCCGCAGACTCCCTCGATGAGGTCAGCGCCCTATCCGAGGTCGCCTCTGAGATGGGGGAGGTGGCGGAGGTGGCCTTCCGGGTGAACCCCGACGTATCGGCCAAGACCCATCCCAAGATCGCCACCGGCCTGAAGACCTCCAAGTTCGGGATACCCTGGCAGGAGATCGTCGAGGTCTACAGGATCGCCATGGGCCTTGAAGGGGTGAAGCCCGTCGGCCTCCACTGCCACATCGGCTCCCAGATCCTGGACGTCTCCCCCTTCGTCGACGCCGCGGCGAAGATGATGGACCTGGCGGCGCAGATCGTCGAAGCGGGGGGCGAGATCGAGATGATGGACTTCGGCGGGGGCCTGGGCATCGCCTACACCCCTGATACCCTGGCCCCGACGCCGTCCGAGCTGGCCGCCGGCATCACTCCGATTTTCCAGGAGGGGTGCCGGAGGCTGGGCATAAGCCCGCGGATGATCCTGGAGCCTGGCCGAAGCATCGTAGCCGACTCCACCCTCTTGGTCACCAGCGTGAACGTAGTAAAGAGGGCCCACGTCAACTTCGTCGGCGTTGACGCCGGATTCAACCTCCTGGCAAGGCCCATGCTCTACGACGCCTACCACCATGCCGTCGTCGCCAACAAGATGGACCGGGAGGATGAAGAGAAGTATACCGTCGTCGGCCCCATCTGCGAGAGCGGCGACGTCCTCGCCAGGGACAGAGACCTTCCGAAGGTGGAGAGGGGGGACGTCGTCGCGATCCTCGATGCCGGAGCCTACGGCTTCTCCATGGCCTCCGTCTACAACGGCCAGCCCCGCTGCCCGGAGGTTCTGGTGAGCGGGGGCGGCGCGGAGCTGATCCGCCGGGGGGAGGATGAGAGCGCCCTTCTGGCGGGACAGGTCGTTCCGGCGAGGCTATTGAGGTAGAGTCTCCAGAGGCTTCGGCAGATATGGCCGCCTTCAACCCCTGGATCGCAGCAAGAGCCCTCCTCCAGATGAGGGTGAGGAAGAGGCCCTTCGTCCTCTCCCACGGGATCAACTCCCGGTGCAACCTCCAGTGCCCCTTCTGTGAGTACTGGCGGAAGCCCGGCCCGGAGATGACCACCGATGCCATCTTCGCCATGCTGGATGACGCAAAATCCTTCGGGATCGGCGTCTACAACGCCTGGACGGCGGAGCCGCTCCTCCGCCCCGATCTCCCTCAGGTCCTCCGCCACGCCAGGTCCCTGGGGATGGTCACATCCCTCATCACCAACGGTCTCCTCCTCTCCGAGAGGGTCGGCGACCTATCCGACCTCGATCTCCTCTCCGTCTCCGTCGACGGGATCGACTCCTATCGAGATATCCGGGGCGTCTCAGTCGAGCCGGTCCTGGCGGGGATCAGGGCAGCCCGAGATGCGGGCCATGCGGTCCTGATGAACTGCGTCATCAGCAGAAAGAACCTCTCGGAGCTTGTGGACCTCGTCGGTCTCGCCGGGGATCTCGGGGCCCAGATCTCCTTCGAGCCGCTCCACGAGGCCCCGGGGGTCCAGGGGCGGGTCTGGGACGATTACGGGATCGGTGAGGAGGACCTTCCCGCCTATCGGCGGTCGGTGGACCGGCTCATGGAGCTGAAGAAGGGGGGCGGCCCCATCATCAACTCCCTCACCTACCTGCGGATGGTCCGGGAGAGAAAGCCCAACAACAGCTGCCATGCTCCAGAGATCGTCCTCTCCGTCTCCTCCGACGGGACGGTCCAGACCTGCCGGGTCCATAAAGAGCCCCTAGGCCACGTTTCTCAGGGCCTGGCCAGGGTCTGGGAGTCATCGAAGAAGAGACGGGAGGAGATCGTCCGGAATTGTGAGGGCTGCCTCTTCTTCGGCTACGTCGAAAACAGCCTCCTCTTCGACTTTCGCCCCGAGGTGTTGGCCCACTACCGGTGGATCTGATCTCCAAAAAAAAGGGGGTATGATCCGTCACCGTAGCGAGGGATCAGCAACTGCCGCAGCCGCCGCCACCACCGCCGCCACCGCCGCCACCACCAAAGGTGCCGCCGAGCATGAAGGACGGGTAGAGTACGTTCGTATAGCTTCCCATATTGTCGTGGTAGCCGCTGAGCTGCAGGCTCCCGCTGGCCGCGTTTTGCGAGGCCGTCTGGACGCCCGCGCTTCCCAGCTGTACCGCCGCCACGCCTCCGTCCTGGGACGCCTCCTGGCCGCCGGCTCCGAGCCTGATCGCTGCGAAGGTGGGGACCTGTGGGATACCCATGATGCCGGTGCCGCTGAGCTGTACCGCCTCTTTATCCCCGTCCTGGGATGCCCAGGAGAAGGTGCCGATCCCGAGGCCGTACGTCCCCGGGCTCCAGGAGGTCGCTCCTGCCACCGTCCCCAGGACGATGATGGATAAGGCCATCGCCGTCATGGTTGACGCTTTAAAGTGCCCTTTGAACAATTCTTTCACCCCAGACGGGGCGTAGCTCCGGCGGCTTATATACTTATTGAAGACTATCCTCCCCTCTGATGGAGAATGATCGCGGATCTTGTAGAAAAAAAGATGGACGGTGGCGGATCGAAGATCCACCACCGGAGTCATCGGCCTTTTCATCCATCGTCAGGATCATCGGCCTTTCATCCATCGTCAGGATCATCGGCCTTTCATCCGTCAGCAGTATTATCCGCCGATACGGACCTCGTTTTTGGCGGACTGTCTCAACTCAGATCCCGGGCCGGAGTGCCCCGAAAAGCCGATGCCCTGACGGAAGGAGTTCCATCGGGGGTCCGGCGTCTCGACTACGTTTCTTCCTCCCTGGATTATGGGGCCGTCTCCGGAGCCGACGATGGCGTACCCGAAGATGGACTGGCCGACGTCGTTGTAGGAACCGGCGATGTAGGCGAAGTTGCTCATATCCTGGACCGGGTCAGCGTGAGGGGCTGGCCTCGTCCTGGCGGAGGCGAAGGTCGTCTGGGTGAGGGAGTTTGCGTCCCCTATGATCGTTCCCGAGTTCCACCCTGTCTGGTAGATCTCGTCCCCAACGGCCGTCTGGGAGACCCCCTGGAAGACTTCGTTGTAATCTCCGACGACGGCGACGGCGTTGGCCCCCGCCTGCATTATGTAGCTGCCATCGGCGTTCTGATGGACGCCCTGGTGGACGCTGTTTCCGTCCCCCACCACTACGGCGGCGTTGGCGGCGCTCTGGGTTATGTAGTTCCCCTGGGCGTTCTGGGTGACGCTCTGGCTCACATGGTTGTTGGAGCCGAAGACGATCGCAGAATTTGATGAGCTCTGGCTGACGTAACCGCCCTGGCCGTTCATGCTGATGCTCTGGCTTACGGTATTTGCGTAGCCGAGAGCCGTGGACGTTGCCACCAGCAGGACCATCAGCGAGGCTATGGTCCACCTCGATATCTTTGACAAATTCATCTCACTAACCCCCGTTATATCTTGGTCGCAATGCGCCAAGGGGAGGGGATCGTCCCCTCCCTCCTTTATGGAGGCGGGGTCGGCCGCAGCCGCTCCATTTGATTCCGCCTCCAAACCCCCATCAGCCCCTGCGGTTTAAATCGTTATTTTTCACGTAGACCTTATGTTGGACCGATGTGCACCCTCCATTATGGTCCGGGAGGGGCGCCTTAAAAAAGGGATTAAAACGGCGATCAGCCCGCCGGAGAGAAGCCGGTGAAGTCGTGCCCCTCCATCTGCAAAGCCCTCACCATCTCTCCGGCATCCCGCTCATCCGCCGCTTTAGAGAGGACTTTGACCTTCTTCAGGCTGATCCGCCTTCCGCAGGGACAGGTCCTGGATGCGGTCTTCTCCTCTGCGTAGAGGTGGCGTCCGCATCCGGAACATCTGAATATCAGGTACATCAAAAGAGTTTGAGCCGACGACCGGGATCACACGGCTATGAGGGTCGCGTTGACGACCCCGTCCTGACCCGGCCTGCTGGTGACCCGGGCTGCTCCCAGATCGGTCTTGATGATGGCGCCTTTCGTAATTATGTTTCTCCTGATGTAGTTGAGGTTCGCGGCGTTGTCGTCAACGCTCACGATCTTCGCGATCTTGGACTTTCCAGTCTTTGGATCTGCAACACAGGCAACGTTGCACCTGAGGAGCCTCACCTTGGTGTTGCCGCCCCTGGTCCTTATCAGCTTCTTTCGCGTGACGTCGACGTGCGGCTCGCCGGCATCTCTTCCCAGCTCGTACTTCCTCTTTCCCCGGTTTGAGATGAGCCTTCCGCCGGTCAACTTCCTCTTGGAATTTCCTTGACACTTCATACTATACCCCAGACCGGGGATAGCCTTGGGGGGGCGATATTTATACTTTTGGTCTCGCGACCGGAAGCTTCCGATCCGCCGGTCCCGGCGGATCATCGCCCCCGTCCCAGAGCCCATCGATCCGTCCTCCGTGAACCCAAACCATTAATATGGTATCGCGGATCAGGGGGCTGGGAAAGACGTTCTCCCGGGAGACTGCAGAGGTGCGGTCTGTTGGGGTCGTTCGAAGGCAGGTTATAGATGGCTACAGTCGACGAGCAGATCCAGGCGATAGAAGAGGAGATCTTCAACACCCAGAAGAACAAGGCGACAGAGCACCATATAGGAAAGCTGAAGGCCAAGATAGCGAAGCTGAAAGCTCAGCAGGAGCTTCAGAGGATCAAGGGCGCCGGAGGCGGCAAGGGCTACTACGTCAAGAAGTCGGGGGACGCCACCGTCGCCCTCGTCGGCTACCCCTCCGTCGGAAAGTCGAGCCTCCTCAACCGGCTGACGGGCTCCGACGCTGAGGTGGGGGCCTACCATTTCACGACCCTGGAGGTGATCCCTGGGGTGATGGACTACAAGGGGGCCAAGATCCAGATCCTCGACATGCCCGGGATCATAAAGGGCGCCTCCAGGGGGAAGGGGAGGGGTCGCGAGGTCATCACCGCGGCGAGGGCCGCGGACATAATCCTTCTGATGGGGGACGTCTACAACTACCGCCTCGACGTCCTGGAGCGGGAGCTCTACGATGCCGGGATCAGGCTGGACAAGGTCCCCCCCGACATCACCCTCAACCCCTCGGATAAGGGGGGGATAATCCTTCGAAATACCGTCCCCCTCACCAGGATGACGGAAGTCGAGATCGCCGAGATCCTCCGGGCCTATGGGATCGTAAACGGGATCGTGACCGTCAGGGAGGATATCGATACCGAGACCCTCGTCGACTTTCTCGCAGGAAACAGGATATACGTCCCCCAGGTCGCCGTCATAAACAAGATCGATCTCGAGTACGACGACGTCAGAGAGGAGATAAAGAAGACGATCGGCCGCGACTTCATACCCCTATCTGTGGAGGAGGATCTCGGCGTCGAGGAGCTCAAGGATCTGATATACGATACCCTGGGGTTCATCAGGGTATACCTAAAGCCCCAGCGGGGGAAGGCCGACATGAAAGATCCCCTGGTGATCCTGGAGGACTCCACCGTCCGGACGGTCTGCGAGCACCTCCACAGGGACTTTGTCAGGCACTTCCGGTACGCAAAGGTCTGGGGAAAGAGCGCCAAGTTCCCGGGCCAGTCGGTGGGGCTCGACCATCCCCTCGCAGACGAGGACGTCCTCTCCATCGTCGTTCGGGGCAGGTAGCGGGCAGGCTTGGCCCCCCTTCGCCATTCCCCGCCTTCTTCTTCTTCTTCCCCTTTGTCCTTTATCCGCCGCAGATATTCCTCATTCGGAATATGCTCCGGCCCGAGGGTGAGAGCTTATATATTCTCCGGCGAGATGGCGGGGGTTGAGATCTTCAGCTTAACTTCGACAGGATGAGTGCTAAGATGTCGAGGCGAACGATAGTTTTATTGACGGCGGCGCTCCTTTTGGCGGGCGTCGCCTCGGGAATGAGTGGGGGAAAAGAGCGGCCCATCAGCACTTGGGGCGGCCTTCAGGAGCAGCCCGCCATAGACGGTTCCATAGTCGCCTGGGCGGACAACAGAAGCGGCAACTTCGACATATTCATGTACGACCTCGAGACCGGGACCGAGAGGGGCGTCTCCTTCTTCCCCGGCCATCAGGACCGCCCCGCAGTCAGCGGAACGAGGATCGTCTGGCAGGACCTGCGAACCGGAGAGTCGGACATATACCTCTACGACTACGCGACACGAGAGGAGATGCCTATCACCACCGCCTCCGGCAACCAGTTCCTCCCGGACATAGACGCAGATCGGGTCGTCTGGATGGACGAGCGGGACGGCGGCTGGAACATCTACCTATACGATCTGGAAGAAGGGCTGGAGCGGCGGATCACCGCCGACCCTAACGACCAGATCCAGCCGAAGATCAGCGGTGAACGGATCGTCTGGGCGGACAACCGGAAGGGCAACTCCAACATATACATCTACGACCTGAAGACGGGCCGAGAGAGCCCCGTCTCACCGAGTCCGGGGGAGCAAGCCTTTCCGGCCATCGACGGGAACCTGGTGGTCTGGTCCGAGGAGAAGGACGGGGACTACGATATAGTCATCTACGACCTATCGACGAAGAAGGAGACGGTGATCGAGAGGGAGGGGCTGCAGACCGCTCCATCGGTCAAGGGGCACCTCGTAGCCTGGCAGGACCACCGGAGCGGCATCGCCGATGTTTACCTCTACGACGTCAGGACCGGCGGCGAGATGGCCGTAAGTCCGGGGTCGATGAAGATGGCGCCGGCCCTCGGCGAGTGGGGCGTCGTCTGGACCGACTATCGGGCGGGGGACCCGGACATTTACATCTACGACTTCAACCTGGTGGCAGACGACCATGTCACCTCGGCCCCTTACAACCATACAAACCCCTGGATCGACGGAGATAGGGTGGTCTGGACCGACGACCGGACCGGCGTCTTCGACGTCTACATGTACGACTTTATAAGGGATGAGGAGCGCCAGATCACCGACTCTGCGGGCGAGAAGAGCAGCCCCAGCATCAGCGGCGACCTGGTCGTCTATTCTGACAGAAGACGTGGGAATATCGACCTCTTCGTCTACGACCTGTCGACGGGGGCGGAGACCTCCGTACCCGACGACGTACACGACAAGTATTACGGAAAGATAGGTGACGGAAAGGTGGTCTGGATAGACAATAGGACCGGAGACGACCAGGTTTACATATATGATCCTTCCGACGGGTCCGAAATTCAGATAACCACCGGCGGCTCGAAGAAGGCGCAACCGATGGTCAGCGGAGATCTGGTGGCCTGGACGGACAATCGGGCCGGAAACTGGGACATATTCGTCTACAACCTGACCACCAGGGCAGAGACTCAGGTGACGACGGACTCAGGAAAGCAGCAGGCCCCATGGATTTACGGGAATGCCATCGTCTGGATGGACGATCGGAACGACGTCTGGGATATAAGAGCCAAAAACCTGTTGACGGGCATTGAGACGGTGATCACTTCAGGCAATGGAGACCAGGTACAACCGATCATCTCCGGCGATCGGGTCGCCTGGCTGGACAACCGGAACGGGGACTTCGATATCTACCTCTACGACCTGGAGCTGGAGAGGGAGATCCCCGCAGTCACGGGGCCGCTCCACCAAAAACCGAACGACGGGGTCGGCTTTCCCTTCTACGTGAACGTCGCCGGCGGGTCTCAGGTTTTGAGCGGCGACAGGATCGTCTGGATGGACTACCGCGGCGAGACGCCCCAGATCATGACCAGGTCCATCGGAGACGATCCGATTCTGCTGTTGGAGAAGGCGGAGATAGCCACCAGCGGGAGCTTCGTCGTCTGGTCCGACAACCGGGGAGGCGACTGGGATATCTTCGGCTTCGACTTCTATAACAGGCGCGAACGACCCCTGGTCCGGGCGCCCGGCGACCAGAGGAGCCCGGCAGTGGAAAGCGGCCTCCTCGTCTGGCAGGACGATAGGAAAGGCGACTGGGATATCAGGGCTCTGGACCTCTCCTCTGGCGATGAGATCGTCGTCGCCGAAGGGAGGGGCGATCAGGTCCGCCCTTCAGTCAGAAACAGGCGGATCGCCTGGATGGATGACTCCTCCGGCAACTGGGACGTGATGGTGAGAGACCTCGACGGAAGATCGATCAACCCGCCTCCGCGAAGGGCTGGCGATCAGATCAACTCCGTCCTCAGCGGCGACCTCCTCGTCTGGCAGGACAGTAGGGACGGCGGCTGGGACGTTTACGCCTGGGACCTATCCTCCGGGGCGGAGACGAAGCTCACCGGCGAAGGGGACCAGATAAACCCCTCCGTCAGCGGCAACGTCATCGTCTGGGAGGATTCGACGACAGGAGATGTGAGCTACTACTTCTGGGATAGGAAGTGGGGCCGCGCCTACGCGAGACCGGGCCCCCAGTCCGAGCCGAAGGTCTACGGAAACCGGGTCGTCTATCAGGAGAGGACTGCGGATGGATGGTCGCTCCGCACCTTCGATCCCAACACCTGGAGGGACAGGGAGGTGGCCAGCGGCGCAGGGGACGTCCAGTTCTACCTGGACCAGAGGCTCGCCTGGCTGATCTCTCCCAGCGGAAAGTTCGGTCTACAGAACCTGGGGTCGGATCAGATCAGCGTCATCTGTCAGGCTCCTGGGGATCAGACGTACCCGGCCGTCAGCGGGGACTGGGTGGTCTGGATGGACAACAGGACGGGAAACCCCGACATATACCTCTACAACCTCGTCGAGAACGTGGAGTGGCCTCTTGCGGCAGGCCCTGAGCTGGACATGTACCCCGACATATTCGACGACGTCGTGGTGTGGATGTACTATGAAGAGCAGTTCGAATCCTGGGCGATCAGGGCCCTGGACATAGTGGCGGTCAACAGGACCCAGCTCCAACGGGGTATCTCGGTCCCGTCGAGACCCTCCATCAGCGAGGAGATGCTCGCCTGGGGAGACCTCCCCATAGCCGCCTTCGGATGGCGCGTCCAGAAGAAGCCCCTATACTCCACAGAGACGATGGAGGCGATCCCGCCGAGGGGAGAGCAGCCTGACGCTGGCGGGTCGATCGTCGTATATCAGGAGTACAGGAACGATAACTGGGACGTATCCATCTGGTCGGGTTCGAGCCGCACTCCGATAAACGCGGGACCCGGAAACCAGAAAAACCCGACGACCGACGGAAGTCTGGTGGTATGGCAGGACGACAGGTCCGGGAACTGGGACCTCTACTCCTACGACCTGGCCACCCGGAAGGTCGAAGCGGTCACAAACCATCCGTCGAACCAGACGAACCCCCACCTCCGGGACGGCTTCCTGGTCTGGCAGGACGACAGGAACGGCGACTGGGACATTCGGGCTATGGACCTCTCCGCCGGGAAGGAGATGGAGATATTCACTGGTCCCGGCAACCAGACAGATCCTCGGACCGGAAGCTCCAAGATCGTCTGGGTCGACGATTCGATGGGCAAGAAGGACGTCTATATGTACGAGATCTACAGGGAATAGGACCGGTAAGGCCGATGGGATCGAAGTTCGAGGGAAAATCGCCCTCTGGAGGGTCCCCGGCCTCCTCGCCTCCCCAGAAGATTGCGGTTCGTCCACGGCGGCCGGAGCCTGGGAGCAAAGTTTATTTATTCGGCCCTCACTTGTAAGCGGCTTAAAAAAGATCGGGGCATCTGACTATCATGCAATTGGAAGAACTTCGTTTCGGCACGGAGCTG
Organism: Candidatus Methanocrinis alkalitolerans; assembly: GCF_029167205.1. Taxonomy (NCBI): domain Archaea; kingdom Methanobacteriati; phylum Methanobacteriota; class Methanomicrobia; order Methanotrichales; family Methanotrichaceae; genus Methanocrinis; species Candidatus Methanocrinis alkalitolerans. The sequence goes on along the minus strand of NZ_JARFPL010000002.1, from coordinate 62,133 downwards.
CTCAAACGCGGCTTCGCCAAGATGCAGAAGGGGGGCGTCATCATGGACGTCACCACTTCTGAGCAGGCGGTGGTCGCAGAGGAGGCGGGGGCGGTGGCGGTCATGGCCCTCCAGGCGGTGCCTGCCGACATAAGGAAGATGGGGGGGGTCGCCAGGATGGCAGACCCCAAGATCATCATGGAGATCATCGATTCAGTATCGATACCGGTGATGGCCAAGGTCAGGATAGGCCACTTTGCGGAGGCCCAGATCCTGGAGGCGATGGGCGTCGACATGATCGACGAGTCGGAGGTATTGACCCCCGCCGACGAGTTCCACGTCGATAAGGCCAAGTTCACCGTCCCCTTCGTCTGCGGTGCGAGGAACCTGGGGGAGGCGCTCAGAAGGACGAAGGAGGGCGCCGCCATGATCAGGACCAAGGGCGAGGCTGGGACCGGCGACGTCCGGGAGGCGGTCCGCCACATGAGGATGATAATGGGGACGATCAGAAGCCTCAAAGGGATGAACGAGGACGAGCTTATGAAGGTGGCAAGGGAGATCGAGGCGGATTTCGATCTCGTCCTCGAGTGCAGGCAGATGCAGAGGCTTCCCGTGGTGAACTTCGCCGCCGGAGGGATCGCCACCCCCGCCGACGCGTCCCTGATGATGCAGATGGGGGCGGACGGCGTCTTCGTGGGGTCGGGGATCTTCAAGTCTCAAAACCCCGAGATGATGGCCTCGGCGATCGTGGAGGCGGTGAACAACTACGACGACCCCAAAAAGCTCGTCGAGATATCCACGGGCCTCGGCGACCCCATGAAGGGGATCGACGCCGGTACCCTCCAGCCGGGAGAGGTCCTTCAGACGAGGGGTTGGTAGATCGAGGATAGGGATCATCGCCTTCCAGGGGGACGTCTCTGAGCACGTCCAGGCGATGGAGCGGGTCCTGGGGGGCGAGGGGTCTGTCGTGGAGGTCAGAAGAGGCGGCATCGTCCCCGGCTGCGACGGCATAGTCCTCCCCGGTGGGGAGAGCACCACCATCAGCCGTCACCTCGCTCGGACGGGGGTCGGCGATGAGGTGAGGGGCGCATCGGAGTCGGGCGTCCCCATCATGGCCACCTGTGCTGGGCTCATCGTCATATCCAGGGAGATCGTCGAAGAGACGAGGTTTCACCCCCTGGGGCTTATGGATGTGAGGGTCGCAAGGAACGCCTTCGGTTCCCAGAGGGAGTCCTTCGAGGCGGATATCGATGTATCGGGCTTCGGCTCTCCTTACTGCGCCGTCTTCATAAGGGCCCCTGCCGTCGTCGGATGGTCCCGGAAGGTGGAGGTCCTGGCCCGGATCGAGGACGCGGCGGTGGCGGTGAGGCAGAACGGCCTTTTGGGGCTCGCATTCCATCCGGAGCTGACGGCGGACGGGAGGTTTCACGAGATGTTTTTGGATATGATCCGGGAGGTAGATATCGATGTTGGGGATCGATGACGAGTTTGTGGACAAGTCCCTCGAAGAGATGGAGGAGGATATGAAGAGCCTCCTCAAGGAGTCGGAACGGCTCAAAATGGAAGCTTCAGGCCTTCTGAGAAGGTCCGACGACCTCAGAAACCGGTCTGTTGACCTCCGGCCTCTAGACCCACAGGCTGCAGAGAATTTGTGGCAGGAGTCCGAAGAGCTCCGGGCCGAGGCCCGGGAGATGATGGGCCACTCCGTAGACGCCGCCCTCAAGGCAGGGGAGATCAAGCACCGCATCGAGATCCACGACCAGATCGTAGCGGTGGTGGACAGGGCGGACGAGATCTGGAAGGGGGCTATCAGGAAAGAGAGGTCCTAGATACCCGAATTTTATCAGCCGTTCTCTAATCCTCGAAGGTTATCCTCTTCTGGGTCTCGAAGGTCCCGCTCAGCTTCTGGTCTGCCTTGATCTTCTTGTTGAAGTTCGAGTACTCGGTCCTGGTCCCCCACATTCCCTCGAAGGCCTGCTGGGTATTGAAGAGGAGGGTGTTTTGGGTGCTGTTCACCGACGATAGGGTACCCGTCTCCATCTTCTCGAGGGTCGTGGCGTTGAACCGCTCTGTTACGCTGGCGCCCATGCCGCCGTGGAACCCCGGAGATTGCATAACCTTGAACCCCTTGAGGTAACCCTGGTCGAATACCAAGAGGCGGGTGTCGGTGATGTTGACGACGGGGTTTCCTTTGTTTATCGTCTTCTCTGACTGCATCTCTATCGACCCCTTCCCGTCCAGCTCTTCTCTGTACCTGGCCGATGACTCCCGAAACTCGTTCTTGATGGACACGTCGCCCCTTCCGACGACGGTGGTGGACTCGACGAAGAGCATCCCGCTCTTCTGGCTTTCGACGGCGTCGGGCCTTCTGCCGTCAGAGGCCGCCGTCTCCCGGGAGGGGGCCTCTTCAGCCCCCCTCTCCGGGGCGGCTTCCGACCAGAATAGGATGTAAGGACCGTCCTCAGCCCACCTCTCTCCGTCGCTCACCCTGACGAATACCGCCATGTAGGTCCCCGGAGGTTGGCCGGGGATCTCGTAGCTCCAGTACCCCTCTTTGTTGTCTCCGTCCTCCTGTACCATCTTCTGGGAGTTGATCTTGGTGATTTTGGCCAGATCCAGCCTGCTGATGGCGGTGGCAGGGGTGTTCCAGAGCATATCTACGGATTTGATGCCGATGTCGTCGGTGGCGTGGACTGCCACCACCACCGGCGTCCAAGCCGTTGGCTCCGGGGGGAACGCCCCCACGTCGATTATCTTAGGTGGGCGGTCTACCTGAAGTTCTCCCAGATCTCCTATGACGAGCTTGATGTTCTCGGCGGGGGACCTGGACAGGGAAGGGCTATCCTGGCGGAGGGTGTCAGCCGGAGCCGCGGCCTCTGCGTACCCGGGGATGGCCTCGCGGCTTCTTTGGAGGGTTGAATATCCTGGGGAGCCCTCGGATCCGGCCACCTTCGGCGAGGCCTCCGAGGACGCTCGGGGGTCGACGTCCTCATAGTCTTTGGGGGTGGTGGAGACGGCGATGGTGGGCGAAATTCCGGCTGGAGATGTCAGGGCCGATAAGGGGCCGACCTCGGAAGAGGAGTAACCAGCCCTCCCAGGGGCGGTCGAAGGAGTTGAGATGTATTCGGCGACGGGGCTGCTGGTCGAATATACATAACCTGTGCTCTTCGGGGATGTTCCCGGAGACGAAAGGTACGAAGACGACGGCCCTTCGGCAGAGTAAGAGTACCCTGCGCCCTCAGGTCTTGCCTCTACGCCGGCGGGGACGCCTGGGACGGCTTGCGAAAGATCCTTCGACGGCACGTATCCGACCCCCTCCGGGAGGGCAAAGCGGGGTGATGGGGGCGAGGCGTTGACCCCCACATCTTGGCCACCATACCCTGACCCCTCCGTCGAAGCTCTCGTTGGTCTCGCCTCGAAGGGGGCGGACGATGTGGAAGTGGGTCCCGATCCGGCGGGGGCCGCACCTTCCGACGATCTCGCCTCTACGGCGGCTTTTGAGCTTTGATCGTTCAGCCTGATCTTCTCCAGGATCTCCCTGAGGCGGTTTATCAGGTCGGCGATGCCGGAGACGTCATCATCTCTCTTCGTTGAGCCTCCAGCCTCCCTTTCGGTGACGTTCTCACCGTCGATGGAAACTTCACGATATCCTTCTCCGGCCACCCCCGCCGCCGGATCTGCCCTCGCCGCGGTATCATCTTCTCCCTTGGAGACGATCTCGGCGGCGGGCTCTTCGGCTGGAGGGTCAGGAACCGTCAGCCCCACCAGGAGGATATCTTTGTCCCTCACCGAGCTCCCGTCCCGGGTGAATCCCTCGGCGGTTATCTCCTCCTCCAACTCCTGGGATACCTCTATCTCCCTCTCTATGGCCCGGCTGGACCCCGGCGATATGTAGTCTATCGTCCCCAGGTGGCCGAGGGTCCTCCCCATGATGAAGGTGCTGAAGATGGGGACGTCTCCCGGGTTCTTGACGGTGAAGACGAGGTTGACGGTTCCGCCGGGGGCGGTCTTTGCCGGGTCCGACGACGCGGAGAGGTCGATCTTGGAGGATACGAGCTTCACCCTCACCATCTGAGAGTCGGTCCAGCCCTTCCCCATGGTGTCGGTCCCCTCCGCCTGGAGGTTGAAGGTGGTGTTCGTCTCGGCGAAGAATTCGTGGGTTGTAACTCTGAAGTCTCCCGGATCGAGCCTTCCGATCTGATCCAGGGTGCCCAGGCTCTTCTCCGAGACGGTGACGTCCCTGAGGAGGTCGTCTCCGGTGTTTGTGACGAGGAACGTCAGGTTGAAGGGCCCCTGGGGGCGGGCCTCCACCTCGGAGGGCCTGACGTTGAGGCCGATCCCCGGCGAGACGACCTTGATCTCGAAGGCGGCGGAGGCAGAGACCGTCTCACCGCCGGGGGTCCTTCCTTCGGCCCGGCCCGTCACCTCCCGGCTCTCGTCGGCGGAGTAGGTGGAGGATACCTGGGTTCTGCCTCCGGCGGCGACGGCTGGAAGCCTGAAGGTGCTCTCTGTTTCCCCCACAAAGGTAACGTCTTCGAGATCCACCTCGCCGACGTTCCTTATGGTCCAGACCACCTCCACCGTCTCACCCGGATACGCCGCCCTCCTCTGAGGATCGACGGTGAGGTCCATCCTCGGCTCCATAAGACGGAAGTTCAGGATCTTTGACCTATAGAGCCGACTTCCGGTGGAATCGACGGCATCGACCCTGACTTCGTCGTCGAGGCTCTCATAGATCGCCGAGTCTCTCATGAGGGTCCTCTCCTCCCCAGGTCCCAGGAGCAGAACCTTTCCGATCTTTCCCAGGTCGTCTGAGACCCTCAGGTCTGAGAGGGGATCGTCTCCGGTGTTCTCAAGCCGGACGACGATGGAGACCCTCTGACCCCGGCAGATCTCCTCGGGGTCATTATGAACTTCCATCAACAGGTCTGGAGATACGACCTCCATCTCGAGGGTGGCCTCATCCTCGAGGATCGATCCGTCAAACCCTGTGGCTGAGGCGAAAGCCGTCAGGTTCACCGTCCCCTCCGCCCTCATCGCCCCTTCGAGAGGGATGCCGTCGCCGGGGGCAAGGATCGATGCCGTCGCTCTATCTTCGCCGCAACCGAGGACCAGATCTGTCAAAGGAGCCGTTCCCCGGTTCACGGCGGTGCACCTATACCCGATCATCTCGCCTTTGTGGACGAGGCTCCTGTTGACCTGGAGAGTCACCACCAGCTTCGACTTTCCGGTCTCAGCTTTAGTATCCGTCTCCTTTGATCCCGCAGACGGTCCCGCCGCCGCCCCATCCCCTCCTGTGGGAAGCGGCCCAGAGAGATCTCCAAAGCCGAAATCCAACCTCTGATCGAATTTCAGGTCCAGGTCCATCTCTTGGAACTTGAGCCCATCTCCGAAGCCCACGGTATCGAAGGGGTCGGTGGAGGTCCGAGATCTCGTCGAAGACCTCCCGGCGGAGGGCACGCTGGCGGAGGGCGCGACGACGACCTCTCCTATGACCTCTCTTCCTTCAGCAGACAGGGCCTTCACCTCCAGAGCCCCGCCCGCCTCCGTCCTCTGGGCGGCGGTGGTCAGGCTCTTCTCCTCTCCCGGACCGAGCTTTGCGAGGATGGCGAGGGTGGCGCCGTCGCCGTCATTCAGGGTCACCCGGTGGAGGTCCGTCTCGCCCTCGTTCTTCAACTTGTACTCGATGGCTGCGGGCTGCCCCGGAGCTTCCGGCCCGGATACCACCGTCACCGATAGATCCGGGCTGACGGTGGAGACCTTCAAGGACTTCCGGTCCGCCGCCCTCTCACCGTCGTCGGTGTACCCGGCGGCCGAGACCTCCGTCGAGAAGTCTTCGACGACGGTCAGGGCTCTGGTGGAGGCCTTTGACTCACCGGGGTTGAGGTCTCCCACCTCCACCGTCCAGCCGGGACCTGTGATCGCCACATCTCTCAGGGGCTTTGGAGATCGGTTGGTGACGGTCATCCTCACCGTCGCCTTCTCCCCCGGCCGGACGGCGGCGGGGTCGGCCCCGACCGCGAGCTCGATCTCGGGGGTGGCGGCCGTGATCTTGAGGGTTTGGTCTCCATACGCCAGGGGCTTTGCGAACTCCATAATCGGGACCGAGAAGACCTCCGCGGGCATCCCCACCTGGACGGAGGCCTCGATCCTGGCCACCTCCTCGCCTCTGGAGGTGGCCACCACCTCAAGGCGGGTGGCGGCCTTGAGGGGGGGCGTCGTTCTTGTGAACTTCGCGGATCCGCCTGCTGGAAGGCGGGCGACGAACCCGACCTGGCCGAAGTTGTCTTTTATCGATAAGTCGGTTAACCCCTCTTGCCCCAAATTTTTTAGGCGGATGGTGTAGGTGGCAGACCCTCCATATTCCACCAGGATCTGATTCAACTCCAGATCGAGGTTCAGACCTTCATCGGGGCTGTTGAGGAAGGGGATAGAGAAGGGGAAGGTCCAGGCGGATGCGGTGGGGGCATATACCGAAGTTAGTATGAGGCAGGCTAGACAGAAGAAATGAGCTGCCCTGCCCCGTTTGGGGGGTATCGTCCAAGATCCACCCTTCATAAGCTCCCTCTGAGCAGACGTTTTATTGTTTTTCTTCTATAAAGGAATTTCGGAACAATTAAGCGGTACGGCACCAGGCGGTACGGCACCATATAAGAATACGTGATTTACCATGAGTTATATTTCATATTATCTAACTCATAAAAAAATTCTGGGCGGGCCTTTTATAGGGATACGGTGATACACCTCCTCCATGGACCTCCTCCCTGCCTTCCTGGTGGCTATCCTATTGGTGGGCATCATGACGGCCAGGATCGGCCTCTCCCCCTTCCTGAGCCTCGTCGTCTCGGCTCTCGTCTTCGGGGTCCTCGTCGGGATGGGTCCGGAGCTGACGGGCACGGTATCGACGGGGCTGGCCCGGATCTTCTCGGCCCTGGCGATCATCGTCTTCTCCGGGTCGGTGATCGCCGAGCAGCTCCGTCGGTCCAGGGCGGTGGAGAGGATCGTCGCAGACCTTCTTTTGCTCGTCGGCCAGAAGGGGGGGCTTTTTGCCTCCGGCCTGTCGGGGTACCTGGTGGCGCTCCCGGCGATGTGCCCGTTGACATCTTACCTGATCCTTGAGCCGGTGGTGAGGGAGATGGGGAGGACGGAGGGGGGGTCGGCGAGGAGGTACCTCTATTCGGTGGCCCTCTTCTCTTTGATATCCTTCAACCTCGTATACCCGTCGCCGGTGATGGTCACCCTCACCGGGTCCCTGGGGGTCGACCCCCTCGAGGCTGTGAAGTTCGGCCTCCCCCTCTCTCTTCTCCTCCTCGTTTTCGCCTTCCTCTACCTCAAACGCCTTTCCGTCGTCGAGGAGACGGTGGCGCCGGCGCAGACCGCCCCCCTCCCCCCGAGGCTCCTCTCATGGGCGCCCCTGGCTCTCCCCCTGGTTCTGATCGTCGTCGGCATCTTCTCTTCCGATCCGTGGTTCTTTGGGTCCCCCGACGTCGCCCTCCTGGCCGGGGCGCTCCTCTCGGTGGCTATGGCCAAAAAAGAGGCTGCAGAGATGATCCGGGCGGCGACCAGGAGGGCGGGGGTCATCATCTTCGATTTATGCGGGGCTGGGGCCTTCGGTTACGTCATCGCCGAGAGCGGCCTCGGCCCCGATCTATATGCAGGGCTGGGGCAGCTCGTTCCGGCAGTAGTTCTCCCCTTTCTGGTGGCGTCCCTCATCCAGCTCGCACAGGGGTCGAGGGTGGTGACGGTGGTGATCGCCGCCGAGATGATGAGCGGCTACCCCCTGGAGCCCGTCACCCTCCTCTTCTCCATCGCCGCGGGGGCCTATCTATTCTCCAGCTTCAGCGACCCCTACTTCTGGCTGGTGAAGGATACTACGGGTTCAGGTCTGAAGGAGGCGCTCATCGGCTACACCCTTCCCCTCACCATCTGCGGCCTCTTAGTCTTCTTTGCTACCATCCTCCGCCACCTCCTTCTCGTCTGAGGACGGCCGAGGGTGGGCGGCCCTCACCGCCTCCAGGATCTCCTGGCGATCGGAGGAGAAGTGGAGGTGGGAGGGGCAGTGGCAGTCGGTAGAGCCGAAATTGTCGACGGAAGGGAGCCGTTCGCCGATCTTTCTGGCGATGGCGCACTCCAGGTCATCCCCGGTGACGGTGGCCACCACCTCCACCAGGGTCGAGATGGGGAGGAGCCGGTCTATGTGCCACCTTCGAGCGGGGTTCGTCCCCTCCATAACGGCGATGTGGCGGGCGACCCGGGCGAGGCCGCCTGCGCCCCGGGCGGAGCCGGTGTAGGCGTAGTACCCCTCCTTGAAACGGACCGGGCCCAGGGAGCCGACCTCTATCACCCGGTCCGACTCCAGCCGGAGGACGAGGGTGTATATCCCTTTCTCCATGGAGGACGGAATTGGATTTTGGGGTATAACAGGTTTGGGCGTGGGAGAGCTGTTGATATGATAAGAAGAGGGCTGATTGAAGGACGGCCGGGTTCGAATTTGGTCGATCTCAGATCTGTCTCTCTCAGATCTGTCTATCGTCTCTATCCTACCTGTGGATCTCGGATCGGATCAGCATCAGACCGGTCGAGGTCTTCGATGATCCGTCGCAGCCTCCTCTTCATCTCGCCGTCGATCCGCCTCTCAAGGTCGGCGCGGTCGACTACCAGGTTCTCCCAGATCGCAGTCCCCACGATCATCCCCTTGAGGAAGGCGGGCCTGCAGTCGGTATCGATGGAGCTCTGGACCCGGTTGACGTACCTTCGGAGGGTGGTGCCGGGGATGGATTTGTAGGCGTGGAGCTCGCCGATCACGGCGAGGACCTCACCGTCCTCAAATCCGGACGTTTCGGGATGGGTTTGCACTTGCGGGAAACTATTTATCTTGCGCGCTTCAACTCCGCATGCGTCGGTGCGCTCCAGTTCAAAGCCTTGAAGTATCACGGTTTTGCACAGTAGATCGGGCGGGGGTTGCCAAGTGGCCAAAGGCGCGGGACTTAAGATCCCGTCTCGCAGGAGTTCGCGGGTTCGAATCCCGTTCCCCGCACCTTATCGCCCCTTTATGCAGTCGGTGGGCCTTGATCTATTCTCAGCAATCGCCGATAATCCCCGTCGGTCGTCGTTATTTTTCAAGGGCCATCTTCATATCGCTGACGGGTATCGTGGATCTCGCCCATCATCAGGGAGCTCAGATGGTCTGATGGAGAAGGTGGTTGGGGAGAGATGAGGGAAGATCGAGGTGTTGAGGAGATCGGGAAGGCGGAAGAGTCTTTCCAGATCCTGCTGGTAGAGGACGATAACGCTCACGCCATGATAGTCATGAGGTCCTTTGAGCGGCTCGGCTTCTCCGGCGGGATCGACTGGGTGAGGGACGGGAATGCGGCGCTGGACTATCTCCGGAGGCGTGGGACCGAGGAGGCCGTTCTTCCGAGGCTGGCGATCCTGGACCTCCGGCTCCCGAAGGTCGACGGCCACCAGGTCCTCTCTGAGATGAAGAGCTCCGAGAGGCTGAAGACGATCCCAGTCGTCGTCCTCACCACCTCCACCAATGAAGAGGATCTGCAGAAGGCTCGCAGCCACCAAGTCAACGGCTACCTGACAAAGCCCCTCCGACTGGAAGAGCTGCAGAAGATCGTCGAGGAGGTAAAAGATACTGGTTCGAATGTAACCGGCGCCCTAGACCCACCTGAAACGGATGAGGGAAGCTATGTTCTTGTGGAGGAGCGATAAACCCTGAAGACCCTGAGGCTGAAGTGTCATGACTCTGCGGAAAAGCACTCTTTTAGTCACCGGCGCTCTAATCTTCGTCATGATCGCGATCATCAGCGGCGTCATGATCCTGCTCATGACGAAAAGCCTCGACGAGCTGGAGGAGGAAGACGCAGGCCGAAAGATCGAAACCATCGCCTTTGCCCTCCAGGAGGAGCTCGCCGCCCTGGGCAGGATCAGCGGCGACTGGGCCCCTTGGGATGAAACCAGCCAGTTCGTATCAGACGTAAACGAGGATTACGTCCTGGCTAACCTGAACGAAGCAACCCTCAACAACCTGGGCGTCAGCTTCATGCTATTTTACAACAGCTCCGGCGAATTGGTTTACGCCACCTGGCATAATCCGGCCGTCCCGTACCTCGCTGAGGGCGACCACCTCATTTATCATCCCCACCCAGAAGATCATGTAGCCGGGATCATCGCCCTTGACGGCGGGGTGATGATGATAAGCTCTCGCCCCATCCTGGACAGCCAGTGGAAAGGCCCCATCGAAGGCACCCTCGTCGTAGGTCGCCACCTCGACGAGGCCAGGGTCGAAGAGCTTGGTCGTCGTATCAACGGCGTCCTGAGGATAGTGCCCGTCGATCCTCATCAGGCGCCATCGAAGATCAATGGTATCGGATACCGGGACTCGCCCGTCCTGATCAGGCCGGTTGACGACGAGACGCTCCTCGCCTTCAAGACCATCGAGGATATACGCGGATCTCCGTCCATCCTCCTGGAGGCTCACATTCCGAGGGATATCCACCAGAGGGGCACTGAGATCATGGGCTATCTTCTAATGGCGATGGTCCTGGCGAGCTTCGTCTTCGGGGGGGTGGTCCTCATCTTCCTGGAACGGTCCGTCCTGTCCCCTCTCTCCGTCATCACCACCTCCGTCGATGAGATAAAAATGTCTGAGGAGCCTGATAAGGGCCGGATTTCTGAGTTGAGACGGGGGGAGCTCGGGACCCTCGCAGATTCGATCAACGAGATGCTGGACCGCCTTGAGATCTACAACCATAGGCTTCTGGAGACCGAGGAGAGGTTTCGGGCGATCTTCGAGACCGCCCAGGACTGCATCTTCATCAAAGACCGGGAGAGCAGGTACGTCCAGGTCAATCCCGTAATGGAGAAGATCTTTAAGATGTCGTCCTCGGAGATCCTGGGAAAAGGGGACGAGATCCTCTTCGGCCCCGAAACAGCGGCAATAATTCGCGAGGCAGACTCCCAGGTCCTCTCCGGCAGACCCTTCGCTGGCGAAGTCTCCCGAGAGATCGTCGACGGGATCTCGACCGCCTTTCACGCCATCAAGGTCCCCCTGAGAGACGACCAGGGAAATATAGTGGGGATATGCGGCATCTCAAGGGACATCACCTATCTGAAAGATGCCGAGATGGAACTCGTCAGAAGGGATATGCTCCTCTCCGCCGCCGCCATAGCCTCCTACACTCTCCTCATCAACTCCGATATCGACCGCGTCATCATCGACGCCCTCCAGCTCCTGGGAGAGGCGGTGGAGGCGGACCGGGCCTACATCTTCGAGAACCGGACCGAAGATGGGGAGGTCCTCATGAGCCAGCGTTACGAGTGGACGAAAGGGGAGATCGAGCCCCAGATAAACAACCCCGTCCTTCAGAACCTCCCATACCTCCCCGATTCATCTCGTTTTTATGAGACGATCTTGAGGGGGAGACCTTACAGAGGTCTCGTCAAGGACCTCCCCGAGCCGGAGAGGGCGTACCTGGAGCCCCAGGGGATCGTCTCCATCCTGATCGTCCCCATCATCATGGAGGATCAGCTATGGGGCTTCATCGGCTTCGACGACTGCCATTCCGAAAGGGTCTGGACCAATAGCGAGATATCGGCCCTCCAGGTGGTGGCGGGGATCGTCGGCGGGGAGATCATCCGGTCCCGGACCCGCCGGGAGCTGGAGAGGGCTAAGGACGAGCTAGAGGAGAGGATCGGCGAGGTGGAGGCGAAGAACGCCGAGATGGAGCGGTTCGTCTACACCGTCTCCCACGACCTTCGATCTCCCCTGGTCACCATCCAGGGGTTCGCCGGCTTCCTCAGGGAGGACATATCCGATGGCGATCTTGATAATATCGAGACCGACCTTGGGATGATAGAGGATGCTGCTGTCAAGATGGACCACCTCCTCAAAGACACCCTGGAGCTCTCCCGGATCGGCAGGGTGGTGAACCCGCCGGAGGAGGTCTCCTTCGGAGAGGTCGTCCATGAGGTTCTAGAAGCTCTATCCGATAAGATAAAAGCAAGGCTTATCAAGGTCGTCCTCCCGGAGAGCTGGCCTGCCATTCGGGGTGACAGGTTGAGGATGGAGGAGGCTCTTACCAACCTCGTCGAGAACAGCATCAAGTACATGGGGGTCGAGCCCCATCCCGAGATCGAGATAGGATGGCGGAAGGAGGGGGTGGGGCCGGTCTTCTTCGTCCGGGACAACGGTATCGGGATAGAGAGCGATCAGCGGGAGAAGATCTTCGACCTATTCTACAAGCTCGACCCAGAGTCAGAGGGCAGCGGCGTCGGACTTGCTATAGTCAGGAGGATCATAGAGGTCCATGGAGGGAAGATCTGGGCGGAGCCGGGGGAGGGGAAAGGTACGACCGTCCTCTTCACCCTTCCGACCTCTTGAAGAGGCTCAGATCTTTAGAGGGCTGGCCTTCTCCGCCTCGAGGCTCTTCAGCCCCTCTTCGGCCGAGTCCCGGCTCGTCCTCTTGCGCCATTTCTGAAGGGCCTCCCTTGCGATCTCCGGAAGCTTCTGCATGCTCTCAGCATCTTTTATGACGTAATCCATAGCACCGGACTTGAAGGCAGCAACAGCTATCTTCTCCGAGCCGTACCCGGTGAGGATCACCAGAGGGAAGCCGACCTCCAGGGGACGTTCCGCATTCCCCGTGAGGTCGAGGCCACAGCCGTCCGGGAGGAGGTAGTCTGCTATCACCAGAAACGTTCGGCCTCTGTTCTCCTCGATCCACCTCAACGCATCTCGAAGGTTCGCCAGGTGATGAAACTCTCTTCTCGAACCGCTCTCCTCGAAGATCCGGTGGATGAGGGCAGCATGGCCGACGTCATCTTCGACGAGGATTATCGCCTCCGACCCGTCCAGAGAGGGGTCCTCTCCATCAAAATGGCCGTCCCCTGCCATCTCGGCAGCCACCCTCCTCTGGGATGACGCCATCTCCAACAGCCGCTCTTCGCCGAGGCCCACGGATCCATCGGCGTAATATTCGAAGAGCTTCGTACCCCAGGTGACGGCGCATTCTCCGGTATAGATGGTACCCGATGCGATATCGTAGACGCCGTCTTCTCGAAAGAGCCCCAGGTAGACGAAGGATTCGGTGACCATCAGGACGAGCTTCATATCGTCTCGGGATAGACGTAGCCTGAAGTTATCGAATTTGAAGGACTTCTTAAACTCGGGATCCAGGACTCCATCCGAGGCGATGAGAAAACCCGTCACTTCCTCGGTCAGCAAGAGATCTAAGCAGCTGCCTCTTCTAAGAGCGCTTATGAAAGCATCCGACCCGTTTGGGAATATCAGCGCCGGAAGAACGGCGCGGATGCTCTTCGATCTCGCCAGCATCGATTTCAGCGTCTCGTGGGACTTCAAGGGCTCCGAGGGGTCTGAGAATATGATCTCCGACTGAAAGAGCATGCCGATCCTTTCAAGGAGCACTGGGGGTATGCCGCTTATGTCGTGGTTCAGCCAGTAACCTGGCCTCTCTTCCAGTTTGTTTAAGGTCCTGAGGATCCCCGAGAGGAGGCCGGCTTTAAGCTTTCCGAGGTTGGTCAGCTTATAACCATCTCGATCTCTTGCCACCAGATCAGAATCGCTCATATCCCTGAGGGCGTGGAGGATGGTGGTGTTTCTCCCACCCAGCTCCGCCTGCAAGTCTTTTATATCTTTACTCTCATTTTTTAAACATAGGAGGATGTTCATCCTCAACTCTGAACTTGCAAAGGCCCTGACCAGCTTCACCGATTTCTCTCTCATCCATCCCCACACTCCATCCGTCCGCGTCGCCTCTCACAATTTGAGGATTTGATGACCCGGTTGGTGACGGAGATATCGGGGACCGACCCATCAGAAGCGAGATGATCTTTGGCGGCGATATGCACATTCGGATAATATCGATAGCAGTCTCTAGCCTCCTTCTAATTGGGCATATATGTATCTTTCCTCCCTCCCTGGCCCCCAAGCCCGGCGCGGAGCCGGAGGGGGAAGAGCTGAAGGGGATGGAGGCGGACGGCGCCGCCTCCTCCCCAACCCGCTGGGCCGACTTGGACGTCCACCTCCGCGACGGACCCTCCATTTTTGATATGGGAAACGTATATCTGGGAGGTTTCCCATAGCCACGCCAGGTGTTCTGATTTGGCTCCATCCGACCTTCCCATACTCGTAACCTGTGGACTTCCCTACGCCAACGGCCCCTGTCACATCGGCCACCTCAGGACCTACGTCCCCGCCGACATATACGTCCGGGGTCTGAAGAAATTAGGAAAAGATCCCCTCTTCATCTGCGGCTCCGACTCCCATGGGACCCCCATAGTCGTCAACGCCGAGGAGAGGGGTACGACCCCCACAGAGCTCGTCGCCCTATACCACCAACACTTCGACGACGTCTTTGGGCGTATGGAGGTGGAGTTCGACTACTTCGGAAATACCGACGACCCCTCAAACCACCGCCGTACCCGCTCCCTCGTAGAGGCTCTGATGGAGGAGGGTTACGTCTACCCCCAGGAGATCCAGCTGGCCTACTGCCCATCTTGCGACCGTTCCCTCCCCGATAGATACGTCGAGGGGATCTGTCCTTACTGCGGTTCCCCCGCCAGGGGCGACGAGTGCGACCAGGGGTGCGGCCGCCACCTGGAGCCAGGGGAGATAGCCGAACCCCTCTGCAAGGTCTGCGGGAGCAAGGCCGGATACCGTACTCAGAAGCACTACTTCTTCCAGCTATCGGCGTTCAGCGACTTTCTCGTCGATTTCCTCCAGGAACTCGGGGGGACGACGAACGCCAGGAACTACGCCCTGGAGTGGGTCAAACAGGAGCTGAAAGACTGGTGCATCACCCGAAACCTCGACTGGGGGGTGAAGTTTCCCGGGCACGATGAGCTCGTCGTCTACGTCTGGGTGGACGCCCCCATCGGCTACATATCCTTCACCGAGGAGTGGGCCCTCCGGGCCGACGGCGACTTTGAGAGGTATTGGAGGAATCCGTCCCGGATCGTCCACTTCATCGGAGGCGACATCGTCTACCATCACTGCATCTTCTGGCCGGCGATGCTGAAGGGAGCGGGCTACACCCTCCCCAGCGCCGTTGTGGCGAGCGGGATGCTTAAGATCGACAACAAGACCTTCTCCAAGAGCAGGGGGTACGTCGTATGGGTGATCGACGACTATCTGGACAAGGGGCTCCACCCCGACCTCCTCCGCTACTACCTCGCCTCCTACACCTCCCACACCAAAGAGCTGAACTTCTCCTGGAAGATCTTCGCAGAGAAGGTGAACGGAGAGCTGGTGGGGGCCCTCGGCAACTTCGTCAACCGGGCCGTCACCTTCACCGCCAAGAACTTCGACCGGTCCGTCCCCGCGGGCGACCTCGACCCGGAGGTGACGGCGAAGATCGAGGCTGCGATAGCCGAGGCGAAGGCGGCCCTGGAGGAGTACGAGTTCAAGAAGTTCGCCGACGGTGCCATGGCCCTCGCAGACTTCGGGAACGTTTACTTTCAGTCCCACGAGCCGTGGAAGCTGGCCAAATCCGACAGGGTAAGGTGCGGCGCTGTATTGAGAAACTGCCTGCAGATCGCCAAGGCCCTGGCGATCCTCTTCTCGCCGGTGATGCCCGAAAAGATGGAATCGGCCTGGAGGCAGCTGGGGCTTTCGGGGACCGCGGCTTGGGCCCAATTCGACGACGCCCTCGTCCCCATGGATGCAGGGAGGAAGCTTGGGGTCCCCGAGCACATCTTCGAGAAGATAGACGACTCGATGGTATCGGACCTCGAAGAAATATTCAGGGATCGTGTAGCTGCCCTGGAGGCGAAGAAGGGCAAGAAGGGTGAAGAGAAGATGACTGCCATAAAGTTTGAAGATTTCCAGCGGCTCGACATCAGAACCGCCGTGGTCAGAGAGGCCGAGCCGATCAAGGGTTCAGAGAAGCTCCTCCGTCTCATCGTCGAGATCGGGTCTGAAGAGAGGCAGATCGTGGCGGGGATCGCAAAGACCCACCGACCCGAAGATCTGGTGGGCAGAAATATCGTCGTCCTCGCCAACCTCGAGCCCGCCAAGCTCTTCGGCGTCGAGTCCCGGGGGATGCTCCTGGCCGCAGATCTTGAGGGGTCCGCCGTCCTCCTGGTGCCGGAGACGAAGACCCCTCCCGGGACGAAGATCCGCTGACTTCGCCGGGATCGGCGAGGCAGGCGACCATCGACCGATCCGATCCCGGAAGGGAGAGATCGTCGAGATGCGATATAGAGATGCGATATAGAGATGCGATATAGTCTGGGTGCGGCAGAGTTAAGGCGGCGCCAGATGAATATTCAAAAAATACACATACAAATATAGATTCGCTTTATGACAAGAGATAGGAGGTCATGATATTGCTCCAGGTTGAGAACTTATACAAAGTCTACAGTCTCAAAGACCGCCAGGTGGAGGCCCTGAAGGGAGTCAGCTTCACCGCCAGAGATGGAGAGATCCTCGGGATCGTGGGGAAGAGCGGAAGCGGCAAAAGCACCCTCATGAAGATCCTCCGGGGCGTCGAGAGCTTCGACTCCGGAAGGATCGAGATAGACGGCCTCGTGATAACGCCTGAATCGGATCAGGAGACTGTGAAGGCGCAGAGGCAGATCACCGCCATCCACCTCCAGAGGGACTTCGGCCTCTGGACCGAGTCCGCCCTGAACAATGTGGTGAAGCGGGTCTACTCCCGGAAGACCGGCTACGAGATGATCCCCACAGAGTACGACCTCGGCTACGAGGAGGTCATCTCAGAGGCGATGGAGTACCTGAAGGTGGTGGGGCTGGAGAAGAAGGCGAAGCAGCTTGCCACCATCCTCAGCGGCGGCGAAAAGCAGAGGCTCTTGATAGCAAGGCAGCTTGCCAAAAAGCCCAAGGTCCTCCTCCTGGACGAGCCGGCGACGATGGCGTGCCCCTCGACCAAGCAGGAGGTCCTCGACGCCATAAAGAACGTCAACAGAGAGCTGGGGATCACCACCCTAGTCGTCTCCCACCTCCCGGAGGTCCATCGGTACCTGGCGGATAGGCTCATCTGGCTCGACCAGGGCGAGATCCGGGACGAAGGCGATACGGATGCGGTTTTGGATCGGTTTCTCTCCCTCATAGGCGAGGCAGACCCCCTCGCCCCCAGGCGCGACGCCCCCCCCGCCATCAGGGTGGTGGACCTGAGGAAGAGGAACTATCTCGTAGGGACCGGTGAGGTCCTCAGAATCGAGGATCTGGACCTGGATATAAGGGAGGGGGAGATCACCTCTTTGATAGGAGCCAGCGGCTCGGGTAAGACGACCCTCCTGAAGATCGTCCAGGGGATAGCCAAACCCGACGAAGGGTCCGTCTTCTACCGGCTTGGAGACGGCTGGGTCGACATGGTGGAGTACTCCCGGGAGAGGATGGAGGTTCGAAGAAATCTCGGAATAATGTACCAGGAGTTCGCCCTGATGCCCCGGGAGACGGTCCTGGAGCAGATCGGCTACAAGATGGGGGTTAAGGGGCAGGACGTCATCGATCACGCCCGGAAAGTGGCTGAGGAGCTGGGGATCAGCGATAAGGTCTTGGACGTCATCTACTCCCTCACCGACATGACAGAGGATGACGCAAAAGGGGTCTTGGAGAAGCTGGGCCTCACCACCGGCATCTTCGAAGAGCTCTTCCCAAGGTTTCCTGCGACGGAGGCGAGGAGGTACGCAGAGCCGATATTCGAGGTCATGGACCTGGACACCTCGGTCCTGGACAAGTACCCCTCTGAGCTGAGCGGCGGCGAGAAGGTGAGGGTCTCCCTCGCCCTCGTCCTGGCGTCAAACCCCAAGATCCTCATCCTCGACGAGCCCTTCGGCGACATAGACCCCATAACCCTCCGGGAGGTCTCCAACGCCATAAAGAGGATCAACGCCGAGTTCGGGACCACCATCCTCCTCGTCAGCCACCACGTCGACTTCGTCCGGGAGATATCCCACAGGGCGGTTCTCATCGACGCGGGGTCGGTCTTGGCGGACGGCGACACCAAAGAGGTCTGCGACCTCTTCATATCCAGGTGTGATGCCGCTTACCTCCAGGAGGTCCCCAGGAAGACGGCTCCGGCGGAGAAGGCCTGAGAGAGGATCTCATGGACAGGGAGATAGGCGATATCTACGACCAGATATCCGGTCAGATCTCGCCCCAGGAGTTTGAAGCGCGGGTCGAAGAGAAGGTCTCGTTGATGGGGGAGCTCTGCGACCGGAGGACAGCGGCGATGCTCGTCGCCCGGGAGTTCGGCGAGGTGGAGCTGAAGGTCGCCTCTATAAGGCCCGAGACCGGGAAGGTCACCTTCCTCGGCAAAGTAATATCCATCTCGGCGGTCCACGAGTTTCCCAGGGGCGACGGGTCTTTGGGGAGGGTGGCGAACCTCGCCGTCGGCGACGAGACCGGGACCGTCCGGATCGTCCTCTGGGACGAGCTCGTGGAGCCGGTGACGAAAGGAGAGATCGCCGTCGGCCACACCTTCAGGGTGAGGGGCTTCACCCGGGAGGGGTACTTCGGGACGGAGGTGACGCTGGATCGCGGGGGGCTCGAGGAGGTGGAGGCGGAGATAGAGACGAGGGTCGATGCTTACAAGATCTCTGAAATTAGGGCGGACATGGGGGAGATCACCGTCCTCGGGAAGGTCGTCGACCCCGGCGAGGTCCGGGAGTTCTCCCGGCGGGACGGGACCGTGGGCCTCGTCCGGTCCGTCACCCTAGGCGACGATACCGGGAAGATCAGGCTGACCCTCTGGAACGAGAAGGCAGAGATGGAGATCGAAGAGGGGGAGACGCTGGAGGTCGTGAACGCCATCTCCCGGGAGAGGTACGGCCAGGTGGAGATCCAGGCGGGGGGCTACTCGGCGTTGAGAAAGAGCGATGAACTGATCGAGTTTCAGGAGAAGATCACCGCCATCTCGGAGATGGAGGCGGGATCGATATACAGCATATCTGGGTTCGTTTCAGGCCTCGGAGAGGTCCGGGAGTTCGGCAGGGACGACGGGACCATCGGGAGGGTCGCCAACATCTACATCTCCGACGATATGGGGAGGGTGAAGGTCTCCCTCTGGGACGACCACGTCCGGCTCATCGAGAGGATCGACCTCGGATCCCGGATCGAGCTCTTCGACTGCATGGCGAAGGTGGGATGGAACGGCGAGCTGGAGGTGACCTGCGGTTGGAGGACGAAGGTTACTTTCGCCCCGCCCGAGTAAAGGGGTTAAGGTTGGGACGGTTCAATAGGTCCATCTGGGATTGGTGAAGTATGGCTGAGATATTACTTGAAGATCTCTCCGGGGTGGGCCCTGCCACGGCGGAGAAGCTGAGGGAGGCGGGGTTTGCCAGCGTCGAGGCGCTGGCGGTGGCGTCTCCGGCGCAGCTAGCAGCATGTGCCGACGTCGGAGAGTCGACGGCCGCAAAGATCATCGCCTCCGCCAGGGAGGCGGCGGATATCGGGGGGTTTGAGACCGGCGACATGGTGATGGAGAGGAGAAAGCTCGTCGGGAAGGTGACGACGGGCAGCGAGACCTTCAACGCCCTTATGGGGGGTGGGTTTGAGACCCAGTCGATCGTGGAGCTCTACGGCGAGTTCGGATCCGGGAAGACTCAGGTGGCCCACCAGGTGGCGGTGAACGTCCAATTGTCAGGAGAATTGGGGGGTCTCGACGGCTCCGTCATAATAATCGATACCGAGAACACCTTCAGGCCCGAGAGGATCATCCAGATGGTGGAGGGGCTCTCCCCGTCCCCCGATCCGGATCGTCCATGGGACCCCGAGGAGTTTCTGAAGAACATCCACGTCGCGAGGGCCTACAACTCCAACCATCAGATCCTCCTCG
This sequence comes from Candidatus Methanocrinis alkalitolerans, assembly GCF_029167205.1. Classification (NCBI taxonomy): domain Archaea; kingdom Methanobacteriati; phylum Methanobacteriota; class Methanomicrobia; order Methanotrichales; family Methanotrichaceae; genus Methanocrinis; species Candidatus Methanocrinis alkalitolerans. The sequence continues at coordinate 42,325 of NZ_JARFPL010000002.1, read as the reverse complement.
CCGAGAGCGCCCTCGACCTCGCCGAGAAGCTCAAAAAGTCTGGAAAGCCGGTGAGGCTCCTCATCGTCGACTCCCTCACCGCCCACTTTCGGGCCGAGTACGTCGGGAGGGGAACTCTCGCCGATCGGCAGCAGAAGCTCAACAAGCACCTCCATACCCTGATGCGCTTTGCAGACCTGAACAACGCCGTAGTCCTGGTGACAAACCAGGTGATGGCGAAGCCCGACGCCTTCTTCGGCGACCCCACAAAGCCGGTGGGAGGGCACATCGTCGGCCACACCGCCACCTTCAGGATATATCTGCGAAAGTCCAAGGGCGATAAGAGGATTGCAAGGCTGGTGGACTCGCCGAACCTCCCCGACGGCGAAGCGGTCTTCTCGGTGACCACTGCGGGGTTGCTCGATTGATCCGGGTCGTGGCCATCGATATCGACGGGACGATCACCGACGATGAAAGGCTCCTATCCCCGGAGGCGGTGGTGGCGGTCAGAAGGCTCAACTCCCTCGCCGAGGTTATCCTGGTGACGGGAAACGTCCACTGTTTCACCCGGGCGGCGGCGGTCCTCCTGGGGACCTCCAAGACCTTCATCGCCGAGAACGGAGGCGTCGTCTCCTGGGGGGAGGGGGAGATGGAGCTCTTATCCGATCCTGCCATCTGTCAGGAGGCGTACCTTCGGCTCAAAGAGGTCTACCCCTTAAAGAAGAAGGACTCCCGGTATAGGATCACCGATCTCGTCGTCGACTCCGGATTCGACGTTGAAGAGGCAGAAACCCTCCTGGATGGCTGGGGCATCCCCGCCGACCTCGTAGACAGCGGTTTTGCTGTCCACATAAAAGATCGGAAGGTGGACAAGGGACGGGCCTTATCTGAGGTGATGTACCGGCGGGGCATCTTGCGGGAGGAGGTGGCCGCCGTCGGCGACAGCAAGAGCGACCTTCCCATGTTCAGGGTCGTGGGGTTTCGGGCGTCCGTCGGAAATGGGGTCCCGGAGCTTAAGGCGGAGTCTGACTACGTCTCAGAGTTGGAGTTCGGTCCGGGGTTCTGCGAGATCGTGGATCAGATGGTCGATAGAGAGATCTTCTGACCCCTCGATCGTCTCAATTCAGAGCCAGCCCAGCCCACATGCCACCCCCAGCCCCACCAGCAGTCCTCCAGCGATGACCTTGGCCGCCCGCTCCCAGTTGCGCCGATACTCTCGACCGAGCTGCATCCCCACCCAGGTGAATAGCACCGAGAAGGATGCGATGGTTCCTGCCACCGCCAGCGGATGGGCCCGGCCCAGGCCGAGGCTGAAACCCACCAAAAGATTGTCTGTGCTCAGTCCCGCAGCCAGCAACACCAGCCCCTGCCATTGAGTCACCCGTCGCGCCAACTTTTCATCCTTGGAAAGCTCCTCGTCCTCGCTTTGATGATGGAGGCCGCCGATCGCCGTCGGCAGACCCAAACCCACCAGGAGCAACGCGCCCACCAGGTTCGTGTGAAGGCCGATCATCTCCGCGATGGTCGAGCCCAGCCATATGCCGAGGAGAGGCACGAAAAATTCGAAGAGGCCGAAGACGAGCATCACCCGGAAGCGGCGATGCGCCTGCCCCAGTGCCCCCAGGGCCAGAGCCACTGCGAGGTTGTTGGAACCGATTACGGCTCCCAGGATAAGAAAATCGATGGGTGACATGGGGCCTGCCTTGCTCAATATTAGAATTTTCTTCCCTAATCCATATCCCTCAGAATACGGACCCAGTTCGTCTCGCAGACGATCCACCACCCCAGGGTCTCCTTTGCAAACTCCCTCGCCGCGGGGCAGAAGGCGTCGACGGCCAGGTGGTAAGGCATCTCCCGAAGGGGGGGGTGGAGGGGGTAGCGGGTGCAGGTCTTGGGCCGTGCGGGATATATGGTGCACCCTTCCTTGGGATCGTAGAAGGGGCAGGGCTGTTTGAGGGCCCAGGCCTTCAGGCCCTCGTCATACCTGCAAAGGGCCTTGAGCCTCTCCATCGACCATTCGAGGTGGCTGCATATCCTGTCCAAATCTTCTTTTTCGAGGTAGAGCCCCGCCCCTGGGGTATAACAGCACCTCCCGCAGCCGGTGCACCGAAACCTCTCCCAGAAGAGGTCCGCTCCCCAGGATGTCCCCTCCGGGTCTCTTCTATCCTTGGCGGGGAGGGGTATGGCGATCTCGAAGGGCTCGGTCTCGCCCCGGTCGATCGTCTGATGCTGCTCATCTCGGCCGAGGACCGACCAGTGGGGCCTGCGTTCCAGGAGCTTTCTGTGAAGCCCCTCCCGCTTCATCTCGACGCACTCTCTTGCACACCGGAGGTGGCAGAGCCTCTTCGCCTCTGCCAGTTCCTCTTCTGGGGATGATCTTCTCGGGGTTTTGGGGGAGGGCTTTTTGGAGATGGTGATCGCCACCTTTCTTTGAGATCCTCACTTCTTCCAGGCGATCTTATCGCCCTTTATCTTGATGACCCCCTCCTTCTTAAGCGTCCGGGCGATATCCTCGGCCACCGCCGTCCCGTCCACCATCATGGTGAAGTCCTCCATATCCTCTTCGAAGAGGAGGAGTTCTCGAAATTCATCGGCGTCGACCTTACTGGCTCCTTGCGGCGGATCGAGGAGCCTCTCGAAGGTCATCCCCACAGAGCAGATCTTGTAGTACTCCTCGGGGTACTCGATCGCGAAGTCGTCGTCGACGTTCTTGGCAAGAGGGGTCGTCAGTTCGTAGAGCTTGACCTCCACGATCTTCTCGAGACGGACGGCCAAAATGGAGCTTACCAGCTCGTCTTCGAGGTCGCAACTTTCGGGATCGACGATTATCCTGAGGAGCGGGTCTTCTCCCAGCTCTCCATCGGCGCCCTCAAGGCCGATATCGTTCAGCTCCAGGGCCGCATCAAGAAATTGGAGCGCCTCGAGCTTCTCCAAAAGGCTGGTCGCCCTATCCATCATCTCCTCAGGGGAGCCGGACGGGTCTTCCGTGGCGATAGATCCTTCCTCCATGAACTGGGCCATCTCGGCCATCTTCCCCTTCCAGGACGGATCCAGGATGGAAAGGTACCGATCTGCGAACTTCTCGGCCTCGACCCCCTCAGCGAGGCCGGCCTTGATGGCCCCAATGAACCGATCGTAAACGGTGAAATCATCGATCCGCTCCCTCAGCTGGCTCGCCCTCCCTTCCATGTAGATGGCGCTCTCCATGATCGCAGAGATCGACGGTTTCAGATCGACCTTTACGCCAGCCTCTTTGAGCCGGTCGGCGATCTTTGAAGCCTCGTCCTCGTCGTATTCTCCGAGCTTGAACATGGGATATACCATGGAGGAGGTTTATTTAAGATGTTTGGAGATGGCGAGGAAAGGGGCGAGCCGGACCGCCGAGGCAATTCTGAGAAAAACCGGGAAAAAAACGAGATCGCCGAAACCGGATGGCAACCTCTTCGAGAGGTCCGGGGGCGGGCGGCGCCGAGCGCCGCCTTTCCCCCTGGCCCAACTCCGGTTCCTTTGATCGAATAGGTCACTCCTTTGCCACGGGGGGCTTCATCAGGAGGAAGGCTACGACGATGCCTATCACTGCGAGTATCAAGACAGGATAGAATACGCCGGTGTAGCTGCCTGTGGTGTCGTGGACGTATCCTGCGAGCCTGGGGCCCACGATGGCACCGGCACCGTAGGCGAGGAAGACGACGCCGTAGCAGCGGGGATAGTCGCACGTCCCGAAGAAGCTCGCCGTAGCGGTGGGGGCTATGGCGAGCCAGCCGCCGAGGCAGCCCCAGAGGAGGGCGAAGCTGATGATGTAGACGTAGGTCCCTGTGCTCCCAGGTGCCGCTGCCATCATCATCATCACCGACGCGATGGCTATCAACACGAAAGATAGAACCGCAGCATTTCTGGGGGTGAGCTTGTCGGTGAGGCTGCCGAATACCGGCCTTCCGCCGCCGTTGAAGATGGCGAAGAAGCCCACAAGGAAGGTGGCAAGGCCAGCCTCGATCTGGACCACCTCAGTTCCTACGGGCTTGGATATGGATATGGCCATGAGGCCCGCAAGACAGCCTATGAAGTAGCAGATCCAGAGCCCATAGAACCCCTTCGACTTGAGCATCTCCTCACGGTTACATTCGCAAGTTACATGAGCTCCGGGCTTTGGAGCTGGCGGAGTCCAGCCGCTGGGTTTCCATCCGGATGGCGGGAAGACGAGGGGCATCGAAAGGACGGCGATTATTATGACGAAGGCGATCCCGAATACCCTGAAGGTGTTCATGACGCCGGTGGTGCCGATCAGATACCCTGCAATGTTCGCAGTCAAGAGGGCCGAGAAGCCGAACCCCAGGAGGGTAAGACCCACGGCGAGGCCGCGCCTGTCAGGGAACCATCTCGCTGCGACTGCCACAGGGCATCCGTAGGCTATGCCGACCCCAAGGCCGCCGATGACCCCATAGGCAACGTAGAGCCAGGTCACAGAGGTGGCCATGGAGGCGAGGAACCATCCCAGGCCGCAGAGAACGCCGCCGACGAGCGTAATCTTTCTGGGGCCGTATACTTCTATGTACTTCCCGGTCAGCGGCATTGCCAACGCAAAAAATGCAAGGAATAACGAGAACGGTGTCAGGATCTGGCTAGCGGTGACCGTCTGTCCCATTCCAGAGAAGAACTCTGTCAGAGGCCCTACGAAGACGCTCCAAGAGTAGATGCTGCCGAGGCATAGGTTGATAACCATGCCCAAAAATACGAGCATCCATCTACCCTTTTCGGGTTCCATCCCATATATCTTCACATCATCACTCATAGGTTCCACACCCAAAACTCAGATATAGCTAATATTTTCATGCGGTTTTAAGAGACTATACGCCGCCTTGAAAAGTCTGATCGATATCTATTCTCCCTCCCGAGGATACCGTCCCAAAGATTTAATGGACTAGCTTTTACGTGCTCCGAACCTATTTAAAATTACCGCCAAATATTCCGATTATACATTATGCATACCAAATATCGATCCCTTGAAAGAGGTCAAAACGGCTGATGAAGCCGCGTTTATAGACCTATAAACACCTTTAATTCCGGGTGAGAAAGTTAAATGATAAAAAATCTATATTATTTCTTTAACATTCCTTTTCTTTTTATCGCCCTCCATCGAGACGACCAACATGGTCAATGATCATAATGGCTTTTATCTTAGAAGGTCTCTCTTAGAGGACGGTGAGTTTGGATGATAAGAGCGAACCCAATAACCAGCTGGAACGATGCTGAATCGATGGCCACCGTCGCCAAAACAGCCTACGTCGACCCTGCCGCCACCGTCATCGGAGACGTCAGGATCGGAGAGCGGGTATACATAGGACCCGGCGCTTCCGTCCGGGCCGACGAGGCGACGCCGATCATCATCGGCGACGAGTCCAACGTCCAGGACGGCGCCGTCTTCCACGGCCTTGAGGGGACGAGCATAAAGCTGGGGCGGAGGGTATCCATCGCCCACGGTGCCGTCGTCCACGGCCCCCTGGTGGTCGGAGACGGAAGCTTCGTAGGCTTCAACGCCGTCGTTCACGCCTCAACCCTGGGGAATAAGTGCTTCGTCGGCCACCTCGCCCTGGTGGTGGGGGTGACGCTCCCGGACGGAAGCTTCGTACCTCCAGGATCGGTCGTCGACTCTCAGGAGAAGGCAGACAAACTCGGCCCCGTCCCGGAGAGCCTCAAAGGGTTCAACGACGAAGTGGTAAAGGTGAATACAGAGTTCGCGGAGGTTTATCTCCTGATGGATAAGGGCTGCAAGACCCCTCTGATTTGACGGTCTCCTAAGATGTAGGTGTCGATATCAGGGCGGGAGCGTCTCCCGCCCCGATCTTTTTCCATCCTCAATCCGAGCCCATCACCGGGTTTGTCATCCGACGTAGGACCTCTACCATCTCCGTCTTCAACTTCTTAAGCCCCTCCTCCCCCGGGTCGTACTCCAGGAGGTTGGCATGTATCAGCTTTTTTGGGAAGGGGGGACATCGGCCCCGCTGGCATAATATCAGTGCCTCCTTTCCGACGGCGTGGGCGATCCCCAGTTCGTACATCACCGAGGGGTCGGAGTCCGTCAGGTCTGCCACCACCATCCTGGACCTGCATATATCCCTCCAGATCGCCTTGAGCTCGTCCTCGTCCTCGCCGAAATCGAGGGCCCGCCGGGGTATGAGGCCGGCGCCCTCCAGCGCTGGCTTTACGCCCTCATCGTAGAGGTCGTCCCCCTCGTCGGTGAGGGGGAGGAGGACAGAGGCGGTCCGATCGTCCACGATGTAAGAGGCGTGGCCGAAGAGGGGCCTGATCTGCATCAGGCTCATGAGGTTGATCGCCCTCTCCACCTCCGCCTCGACGTGAGCGAGGGCGATCACCCGGAGGATATCTCGCCGGGCCCGGTCGCTCTCCTCCAGGATCACGGCGGGAAAAACTATCATATAGGGGTCTTCGTACCCGAACTCCCACCGGGCGCTGCTGAGGGCCTTCTGCTCGGAGATCTGCTTATCTGGGTGGTATGTGTACATGGTGGATAGAGAGCCAGCATGGTGCTGGGCCAGGATGTAGAGGGTGGCCTTGTCCAAGACCGCCACGATGCTGCTGGGGTTCGTGCTCCTGACGACCCCCCTCTGGATCTTCCGCTCTTCCACCAGGTGGTCCACGATCCCCATGAACTGATCCAACAGGCCGTCCACCTTCTCTATCAGGTCGGAGGGCATATCCCCGCCTTTAATCCTATCTCCCGACTGCATCATGACCGATACACCAGGGATGATAACGTACGTCAGAATATAAGGTTCTTTGGTGCTGATCCAGGGGAGACGCCCCCCCCCCGAGGGGACAACCAATTTGAGGATCCCCCTCAGGGCTCTGCCAGAACTGATGTCTTATCTGAGATTCGCCTCCACCGATTTCGGATCCAGTGCCAGTGAAGGGCTATATGGAGGAGGATCAGGGCCGCGAGGATCAGGCTCGCTATTCGGTGGAGTGCGATCCATTCGGGTCGGGATATCCCGAGGAACAGCTCCCCTGCCAACGTCGCCCCGCCGCCGCGAAACCCTCCACCTGCAGCGGACAGAGCCCACAACAGGACCAGACCCGAAGCCGTCGACGCCAAAAAAGCGATGAAGGAGATGAGGTCGACGAGCAGGTTCAATGCCGTCCGATTCATCTCAGGATCACTATCGCTTCACCGGCCCCAGGGGCAGGACGGTTCTGCCGTAGACCTCGTTGAGCACCTGGGCGCATGCGGCGTATATGGCGGTAAAGCCGCAGAAGATCCCTTCGTATCCGGTGATCATGGCGATGGTGGCGCTGCCAGTGTAGTCTCTGATGGCCAGAAGGAAGAATAGGATCGTCAGCGTGAAGAATACCACCTGCAGAGCCCTGTTCAGCCTCAGGGTTCCTATGAACATGTAGAGGGTGAATAGCCCCCACATGAAGAAGTAGGCGATCATGGCGTTATTCTCGGGTCCTTCCCACCATCCAAATTGGGGCATCAACAGCAGGAATACCAGCGTCAACCAGAAGAGCCCATAAGATGTGAAGGCCGTCGTCCCGAAGGTGTTGCCCTTCTTCCACTCCATTATCCCTGCGATGATCTGGGCGATCCCGCCGTAGAATATCCCCATGGCCAGGATCATAGACCCCAGAGCGAACCAGCCAGCGTTGTGCATGTTCAGGAGAACTGTAGTCATCCCGAAGCCCATCAGACCGAGGGGCGCCGGGTTTGAAGTGGCGTCCTTCAAGTCTACGGGTCCAAGGCGCATTATGTCCTTGGCCCTTTCTCCACCCTTTTCTGTGGCCATATAAATTCCCTCCTCCATTTGCTCGAAGGCCGAATGATTCGACGCCGACTGTCGCTACCGCATCGGATATAGCCTTTTCCTTTTTTAGGAAAATCTTTATCATTAAACATTATAATTTTATCGCTTAATCCTAAATTTTTCACGACTACAGATAAAGATCCTTTACTTTTTTGCCCAATTCGACGAGACAGTTCCACCAGCCTCTTGTCGGATCCGTCGGCCCTGAGTTTGGACGGATCAGAGGGGCGAGGAGATAGATTTACAACGGATGGATCACCATGGATGGAGCATGTTTCCAGGGATCGGTGGCAAGGGGGTAAGCCCCAAGAAGATGAAGCAGATGATGAAGCAGATGGGGATCAACATAGAGGAGATCGAGGGGGTCGAAGAGGTGACGATCAGGACTAAAGACCGGGAGATCTTCTTTCTGGACGCATCCGTCACGGTGATGGACGCCCAGGGCAATCGGTCGTACCAGGTGGTGGGCACCCCCCAGGAGAGGGATCGCCAGGTGTCGATACCCGACGCCGACGTGGAGCTGGTCGTCGCCCAGACCGGATGCAGCTCCGACGAGGCGAGGGCGGCCCTCGAAGAGTCCTCAGGGGACCTGGCAGAGGCGATAGTGAAGCTCAGCTCGGTCTGAAGAGGTCCCTCGAAACTCGCGGGCCACCTTCACCGGGCCGGGGTCTGATGGCCCTTCTCCGGAGAAGGTGAGATGGAGCACCTTCGATCCAGCGATCAGAAAGTTGGAGACGGGATGGGAAGAGTGGAGGTGGAAATTTGGACCGGGCTCGAAGAGAGGCGGAACTGAACCTGCTGCTTTTGAACTTAGCCCAGATACAGGGCGGAATCAGGGACGGTTTGGACCGGCTCCGGGATGAGGGCAAACTGAAGGCGGAGTTTGAGGAGATCGTTGAGAGCGTCATGAGGGAGGTGGATGGCTGGACCGACCAGTGCACCGCCGCCGTGGAGGCTCCCCCGGTCCTCCTCCGGAGGATGGAGGTCCAGGTGGAGCGGCTGGGGAGGATCGAGAGGATGATAGAAGAGCTGGAGGGGTGAACCACGGCGACGGTATCGGTATCCTCCATGTTCCTCTGGGATCTCGACCCCAAGGGGATGGCGGAGGTGATCGCCGGAGCTGGCCTCGAAGGGGTGGAGTTCTGGGTCGAAACCCCCTGGTATTGGGAGGGGGGGAGGCTGGAGGAGGGGGCGGAGGAGGTCCGTCGGGCCTTCAGGGGGCTGAAGACGACCCTTCACGCCCCCGTAATGGACCTGAACCCCTCCTCCTACAACGACCTAGTCTGCAGGGCCGCTCTCGAGGAGTCCCTCCGGGCCATCGATCTGGCTGAGGTTCTGGGCGCGAGGGTCGTGACGATCCATCCTGGGAGGAGGACGGCGAGGCGGCCTCCAAGAGGGGCGGAGCGCGAGAAGCTCCGCCGCTATCTTGAAGCCTCCATCGATCGAGGAGAGGAGAAGGGCGTAGATCTGGCTCTGGAGAATCTCGAACCAGTCCCATGGAATATCTGCGCAGAACCCGAGGAGATGGGCCGGTTCCTCGACGAGTATCCCCTCCTGGGGATGACCCTGGACATATCCCATGCCGTCCCCCCCATCTCTAGGGCCATCTCCTTTCTGGAGACCTTAGGAGGCCGGATCGTGAACGTCCACGTCAGCTCCACCATAAACGGGGTCCGACACCTTCCCGCAAAGGACGGGTCCGTCGATGAGGTCCTGACCACCCTCAGAGATCTCGGATACGGCGGCCCCCTGACCCTGGAGCTGGACGATAAGAAATTCCCCTCGACCTTGTCAAAGGACGGCAAGGTCGGGGTTTTGATAAGAGAGCGACGCCACCTGGAGTCGGTTTGGGGGTGACCCGACCGATCATCCCCATCTAAATCTTCCCCTCGACCAGATCTAGGTTCCCATCATGCGGCCCTTACTGTAGAAGGACGGTGGCTGGTCTGCGGATGAGTCCTCAGATCCGCTGCCCATCATCTGACCCTTCTTGAAGAAAGGCTCGGGAGCCACCATCGTCTGATCCAGGAGGAATGACCTCTGAGTGAGGGTACCTGGGTCGTTGGTGTCGATGAGGCTCTCGTTTACGGGCAGGTCGAGGAAAGCACCCTGGCTGCTTGTCGTCGAAAGGTTGGTGTCAATGAGGCTCTCGTTTATGGGCAGGTCGAGGAAAGCGCCCTGGCTGCTCGTCGTCGAGAGGTTAGCGTCGATCAGGGGTGCGTCGACCGTATCGTTCACCGTATCATTGACTGTGTCGTTGGCGGTATCGTTGACGGTGTCGTTCAAAAAGTCCAGGAGGCCCGCCGGGGCGTCCATATCAGAACCGAGGGCTAGGTAGTCTTGAGTCTCCTGCCCTGAACCGAGGCGGCTAGGGTCTGTAGCCTCCTGCCCTATTACAGACCACGCCTGCAATAGGGCTAGAGCTGCAACCATGATTACCAGAATTCTTCTCATAATACCGGCCTTATACACCGTACATGCATAAATCTTTCCGTCTAGAATGCCGATCCTCCATTGGGGGCGGATTTTGGCTGGCTCTTCAATATGGGCAGAATCGGGCGTTTTTCATGATGCGTCGTCTCCGCCCCTGTCCACCCTCTTCAGCTCTTCGGCTGTCGCTTCGGGGTGCTCGCTGAGGTATCGGGCGACCATCGGCCTGTGGACGAGGGCGCAGTCGACGCAGGACCAGAGCCTCTTTCCCCTCTTAGTCTTGATGAACTTGCCGAGCTCGGGGTCTCTGCAGGGGTAGAGGGGGCAGAAGCAGTGGGTGCAGTCCTGCTCTTCGAAGTGATGGCAGGGGTAGTACTGGCACTCTCCGGCCTCCACGTTGGTGACCGGCTCGTCGGCGGCCTTTCGGATCGCGCAGGGATCGTCGGTGACGATGCCGTCGGCCCCAAGCCTCCTGAGCCAGCGGACCTGATCCGGATCGTTTACGGTCCAGGGATATACCTCGATCCCCACCCGGTGAGCCTTCTTGAAGAGGTTGGGGTTCGTCAACCTCGGGAATATGGCCTCTGCCTTCGCCTCGAGGGCGAGATCGATGGGGCTTATGGGAAGGGATGATATGATGATCCCGGTCCTTATATCTCCCAGCTCCTTGATCTCGCGGACCGATTCGTGGAAGAAGGATGTGACGATCGCCCTTCTTCCTTCAACCTCCCTGACCACCAGATCTTCGAGCCCCTCCTCCTTCATCTCGACGACGATCCCCAGGTCCAGCTCTTCGGCGAGGTCAGCCGCCTGGGCGAGGGTGGGGATCCTCTCGCCTGACCCGGCGTCCAGGAGCCTGATCTCCTCCAGGGTCATCTCCTCCACCCTCCCCGTCCCATCGGTGGTACGGTCGGCGGTGTCGTCGTGGATCACCACCAGAATGCCGTCCTTTGAGAGGCGGACGTCCACCTCCACGAAATCGGCGCCACACCTTTCGGCGGCGCGGATCGATCCCAGGGTGTTCTCCGGGGCGACCGATCTGGCGCCTCGGTGGCCGATGACCGTTGACATCATGACCAGGTCTCTTGAGAAGATATATCACCTTTTCTCCAAGGGCGAGTCGATCCGAACCAGGGTAAGGGTTATACCGTAGGCGGCTGCAAACTCAGCAGAGATGCTCGACAACCTCGATAAGTTCAGATGCCTGAAGAGGAGCACCACGGGGGCGATAAACATTGACCCTCTCCAGCGGGGGGGGGTTCTCACCCCGGAGGCGAGAGAGGCGATGATGGAGTGGGCCGACGGCTACTCCGTCTGCGACTTCTGCACCGGATCTCTGGAGGGGATCGAGAACCCGCCGATAAAAGAGTTCGTCCACCAGGTCCTCCCTGAGTTTCTCGAGGCCGACCAGGTCAGGATAACCCACGGGGCGAGGGAGGGGATCTTCGCCGCTATGCACGCCCTCTGCGGCGCGGGGGAGACGGTGGTGGCCGACGGCAACGCTCACTATACCACTCACCTCGCCGCGGAGCTTGCGGGGCTGAAGGTGGAGCTGGTTCCCGCCGGCGAAGGGCCCCATTATAGGGTAGACCCCCAGGGTTACCAGGAGGCGATGGAGAGGGTGATGGGGCGAGGCGAGAGGGTGGGGATGGCCGTCCTCACATATCCGGACGGAAACTACGGCAACCTGGTGGAGCCGAAGGCGGTCTCGGAGATCTGTCACGATGAGGCCGTCCCTCTGGTCGTCAACGGCGCCTATTCGGTGGGGAGGATGCCCGTCGGCGCGAAGAGCCTCGGCGCGGACGTGATCATAGGAAGCGGCCACAAGTCGATGGCTTCGTCGGGGCCCATAGGGGTCATCGGCGCCACCGAGGAGCTGGGATCGAGGATATTCAGAAGGTCGAAGCTCGTCCCCAATAAGGAGCTGGAGATGCTCGGCTGCACCCTCCGGGGCGCCGGAATCATGACGATGATGGCGAGCTTTCCCGCCGTCGTCGCGAGGACAAAGCTCTGGGACGAAGAGGTGGAGAAGGCCCGATGGTTTGCAGGGGAAATGGAGAAGCTCGGCATGGACCTTATGGGGGACCGGCCCCACGGCCACGATCTCATGTTCTTTAAGTCCCAGGTCCTCTACGAGATATCTAAGACCGCGAAGAAGGGGCGATATTTCCTCTATCGAGAGCTGAAGAAGAGGGATATCTTCGGGATAAAGCCGGGGCTGACGAGGCAGTTCAAGCTGAGCTGCTACCAACTGCCCCGGGAGGATCTGAAGGCGGTCATCTCGGCCTTCGAGGAGATCATCTCATCCCACCCCAAAGCATAAGCTTTATGAGATATGGCCTCCAAGGCCATCCCGAGCGGCTGTGGTCCAGGGGTTAGGACATGAGCTTCCCAAGCTCGTAGCCCGGGTTCGATTCCCGGCAGCCGCACTCATGTTTATCAAATACCACCATCTCTGTTGCGGGGTGCCTCGCTGTAATTTAGCATCTTTTTTTGATGGACCAATCTATCGGTAATTTTTATAAGCTATGAGATCGATTGTACAAAAATGGTTACTGGGATCAAAGTAGTCTCATAGAGGGGGCTATAACGTGGATTTGCTAAATAGATATGATCTGACCGAGGAGTATCTCAAAGGTTTTACCCGCTCTAAGGTACGAACTCAGGTTATTCTCAGCCTGTTGGAAGGCGAAATGTCAGCAAGTGAACTTGAGAAAAAGCTGGGAGCGAGGGTCACCACGATTCTCCACTCTATAAAAGATATGATGGCGTCCGATTTGGTGGAAAAGAGTACACAAAATAGCTATTCTTTAACAAATCTAGGTAAAATGCAGGGATATCGTCTTATGGATGCGATTGACTTCGCCTTGGTGCAGGAGCAACATAAGAAGTTTTGGCTAACTCACGACATTGCAGGAATACCATCACATTTGTTAAAGGATATCGGAATGCTCTCTAAATCAGAGATGATCGAGTCAGATCCCACATCAATTCTAAAGACGACAGAACATTTCGTATCAGGATTGAAAAGATCAAAGATGATCAAGGGTGTCTCACCATATGTTATTCCAGCGTATCCTGATACAATTATAGAGGTCGCCAAAACGGGAGCACGTATCAATCTGATATTAACACCGAAGGTCATCAAGGCACTAATTAAAGATTATGCCCCCGCTTTCCGTGAAGTCAAAGGATATGATAACGTAGTCATAAGGTCTTTAGATAGAGAGACAACCATCGGGTTTACAGTAACAGATTCGTTTCTTTCTTTAGGCCTATTTCGACTTGATGGTAATTATGATCTGGGGAGCGATTTGATCTGCATTGGAGATTCGGCAGTTTCATGGGGGAATGAGCTTTTCGAATATTACAATAAAATGTCTAAGCCGCTATAGTCAAACTGGCGGCGGTGCACCCCGCAGCAGATCTGCGGGGCATTCGATAAAAACTAAAGAAATATATTTATTGTAACATGTATTTCAAATCCGAAACACGGATTCCAAAATTATATATACTCGCAAGACGAAGCGATCCTTGTTCTACAATTACAGCATAGCCGCTTTTTATTGCCCGGCAATATTGCCTGATTATCGAAATATAGCTTGCTATTCATAATGTTGTCAATAACGAAGAGAAATGTTCAAATCCGGTAAAATTGCTCATAAACCATTATGGCTGGAAATGTGGTAAGCCAGAAAAAGCAAACTTATAAAAATTTTGCTGATTTGGTAACCCGCTTTTTTGCGATGCTAAATAGCATACTAACGTTGCTTAGCATAAGCTCGATTTGGATAGGTATAACTGGGTTCTTCGTGACATATATAACCCACATTCTTCTAGGATTGACGCCTAATTTAGAGATATGCTTCGTTGTATTTCTAGTGGTATTCAGCGTCTATAGCCTGAACAAGTTCACGGATGTGAAAGAAGACGAAATCAATATGCCCGAAAGAACAAGATTCATATCTCGCAGGAAAAATATCGTCCTTTTCAGCGCTCTGGGTGCTTATTTGCTCGCAATAGTTTTAACGGTCTTGGCAAAACCCTCAGCCATCCCAGTGGTGTTTATCCCTCTAGTCACGAACGCCATATACGGCTCCAAATTAATACCGTGCATCCCGAGGCTTAAAGATATCCCAGTGATGAAGAACTTCGTTGTAGCTTTATCTTGGGCACTGGTGGTCGTTCTACTTCCTGCAGTTGGCACGATCGATATGTTAAATAGTAATATATTATTCATATTTTATTTTGTTTCAGTAAAGTATTTCATAAACACGGTGCTTTTCGATATAAGAGATGTAAAAGGCGATCAAGAGATGGGGATTAAAACGATGCCTGTGATTCTTGGCGTTAGAAGAACCTTGATCATACTTCTGGGCATTAACAGCACTCTTCTGCTGCTAATCCCCTTTGTTCCAGATGGGATTAAACTGCTTATTGCATTTATGGTCTTGTACGGATACGTTTACACGATTCACTTTAGAGAAAGGAGGAACCCTTTGCAGCTGGATTATTTCGTGGACGGTGAATGGGTTCTAGCAAGCGCGCTGTATATAATAATTATTAATATTTTTAGATTAATGTAGACTTGATTTATCCATAAGCAGACCCATTTTTAGTCGTTAGGTCTCATCGCAGCCCTGGGCCACAGTTTGAAGAATGCCGCGCATAATATATAATTTTAATAAAATAAATAATATTGTTACAAAATGTGTGAACACGGCGGTTCTTGTCTGTTATAGTTTTGTACTCGTATCAAACTCAGGGGAATTAAAAATATTATGATATAGTTTTATACAAAATTTTTTCTTCAAGACATTCGAGGAAAATATTAATATTACTGAAAGGCGAGTAAGATGGAAACGGTTCGGATGTGATCAGAATGAGAATGGTCAAATGGTCAGTTATAATATTCGCATTGGCGACCTTAATCTATCCGTGTGTCGGCCTGAGCGACGTTACAGGAACCTGGGAGTCCTCCTACAGTTTCGGCCCTGTGGAGGAGTTAATGACAGCCAACATACAGCAAGTTGGAAACAATATTATCGGATCTTTCTCTGTAGAGGTTAGTCCCTCGGGGGAGGAGTATGGCGGGATAATCTTCGGAACGATCGAAAGCGGCAAGATTAAGGCGTACTACCTGGCCACGAGAAGCGTAGGGGGAGGTGACCCCCTGGTGACTATATCCTTCACGGACGGGCGGCTGATTGACGATGATACGATTAAGGGCGAATTCTACTATAGAGACAGCGATTCGATGGAGCTTTCAGGCCCCTACCAGGCAGAGAGAGTATAAATGGGCATAAAGATCGAAATCTGCAGCCTAAGGGACGAAAGCGCTACGATCTAGAAAACGAATAACAAAACTGGGCATTATTCGGCTCGGGGGAGCTGTACTCTGCGGACAGCTTCTTTGTTTATCAATTCGGGAGCGTGGAGGGTCACGAATACTCCGACCTTTAGGTCGGGGATGAAGTGAACCCTCGCGCGTTTTTTGGCTCATTAGATCGATAATACATTAGTGACTCTCAAGAGGAAATCAATAGCAATAGAATTCATGCATTTCAGGGAATCTGGCCAACTAAGACTCGAAGACTTCTGAATACCAGAAAGCTGTGGCCGCATGCATTTTGATTAAGCTTCTCGCGGTCTCGTTGTCGGCATCCATGGTATCCTGCAAGCCCATACTTGGAGATGTGGGTGGTAACCGTCCTCTCTGATACGTCCCGGTCGGAGATGGTCTCCTCAAAGCGTTTGATGGGCCCGTCCCTCTCGGCAGCCTCCTGGCATTTGAATACGCTCTTTTACTCGCAGATGGCGTAGGAGGCGGCTTCCAGCCTTTCGCTCAATCTCTTTTATCGAGAGGCTGGCGTAGGCCAGCTTTACGAACTCCTGCTTTTCAAAGGGCGGTTTCAGGTCTGATTCCATGAAGAGGTAAAGCTTGATCCTGGGGCGGCTGACGGTCTTGTTGGCCGCTCGATCCTCCAGCTCTCCGGAGATCTCGATCTCGCTGTGCCCCTCATAAAACCGCCTCAAAGAATTAATAATATATAAATCTTATAATTCATCTTGCGCGCGGTTTGACTTTGCAAACCAGAAGCGTCTCGATGCCTTGGAGCGGTCAGGGTGAGCGGTACCTGCTAAATTGCTCAGGGCACGGCTGAAGATAGATACTGCGTTTTGTCCCTTTTTCTTCTCAATCTCGGCGACATCCTCCTCAAAGGGGATGGCCTTCATCGGATCATCTCCTGATCCGCCACTCACCCGAAACCGTGATTACCCCCCGCGCCCATCTCCCCTCCGGAGTCCGTATCTCATGATCACAAAAGTCTACATCACCCACTCTGAGGAGGACGAGCCCCTCGCCCTGGAGGTCGCCGAGGCCCTCTGGCGGGTGGGCATCGAGAGCTTCGTCGCCATCTATCGGCGGGCCCGAGGGGTGGCGCCGGGGGAGAGGGCGAGGTTTGGGGTTCGCCACTGTGACTGCGTCATCGCCGTCCTCACCCTCGACGGCGTGGTGTCACCAAGGGTCAACCAGGAGATCGGCTTTGCTTGCGGCATCGATCAATTGGTGATACCCCTCCTGGAGACGGGGGCGGAGATGCCCGTCATGATAAGGCACTTAAAGCCGATATCATTTTCCCGCGAGACCTACTCCGACGCCCTCGGCGAGCTGATACTAAATATACGGGACCTCACCAGCCTGGAGTGGCTGAAGATAAGGTGCCCCCTCTGCGGCGAGGAGATGACCCAGTACCTACCGCCCCCGGAGGTGGTGGAGAGGGCGGTTCTGTCCGGGACGGGCCTCGATACCATCTGCAC
This sequence comes from Candidatus Methanocrinis alkalitolerans, assembly GCF_029167205.1. Classification (NCBI taxonomy): domain Archaea; kingdom Methanobacteriati; phylum Methanobacteriota; class Methanomicrobia; order Methanotrichales; family Methanotrichaceae; genus Methanocrinis; species Candidatus Methanocrinis alkalitolerans. Next base: position 25,274 of record NZ_JARFPL010000002.1, on the reverse strand, counting down.
CTACTGCGAGTCCGCCCTCACCCTCGACCCCCGGACCTTCAAGCCAGAGCCCTGACGTTCGCCATGCAGTGACAGTCCAACCCATGCCCGTCCAACCCATGCCTCGACGGGGGCCACCCCCCCGGAGACGTCTAGCGCCTCGCTGAGAGCGATGGGAGATATAATATAGGGGTGGGGGCGTGGGGGTGGGAACGAGGCGAGCTATTCGATGTTATCAGACGGTGATGGGCCGGGAGATCCGGCGCTCAAATTGACTTTTGGACTGCCACCGGACCGGGGCTGTAAATGGGCCTGCGAATCGGCCTCTTTTTCTCCTACAAACCTTTTTATATCAAGAATAGGTCTTGGGGGTAAGATCCGATGATCGGTGGCGGCGAGACGTCCATCTTGATACCGTCCTCCACAACGATGGAGTCGGCGGACGAGAGGATACGCACCCTCAAGGTGGGACAGATCGCCAGAGCAGCTGCGGTATTTCGGGTGGACCGGATCGTCATATATCGCGATGATCAGTTCGACGACTCACGGTTCATATCCCGGGTCCTGCAGTACGCAGAGACGCCCCAGTACCTCCGAAAGAGGCTTTTTCCTCGGGAGAGGGCCCTGAGGTACGTGGGCATCCTGCCGCCGCTGCGCACCCCTCATCATCCCACAAGCTCAAAGGTTTCAACGCTCAAGGTCGGCGAGTATCGAGTAGGTTTAGTAGTCGACGAAGTGGGATCTGACGACGGTGCATGGGTGGACATAGGTGTTGAGCGCCCATTGCCCCTCAAGACCGCTATGCGGTTTTCTGCAGGGCAGCGCCTGAACGTCAGAATCTTTTCGCTGAAACCCCTCGCCGCGGAGCCGGTAGACCGATCGGAGATACCCCACTACTGGGGCTACGAGACCGAGGTCATCCAGAACCTGGACGATCACGTCCGCTCGACAGACAGGGTAGTCGTGGCCACGTCCAGGCATGGCAAGCCAGCAACCCCAGACCTCCTCCGCCAGACGGTCCGTGCGGGCCGCAGGCGCGGTCTGGAGGTGGCATTCGGCTCGCCAGCGCGCGGCGTTGATGCGTTCTTGAGCAGCGAAACGATGGAAGGATGTTGCGTGATTAACACCATACCGCATCAGGGAACCGAAACGGTGAGGCTAGAAGAGGCGATAGTTGCCACCCTCTCCCAGGTCAACCTGATGCGATCACTGGAGGGCTAAATGGCAACCATACACCGACCAAGGCGAGGTTCTCTGGCCTTCAGCCCCCGAAAACGGGCTAAGAGCCAGGTCCCCAGGACGAGATACTGGGCCGCTGGCGAGGAGAAAGCCAGAATGGACGGTTTTGCCGGGTACAAGGCCGGCATGACCCATCTCATAATGATCGACGACAAGCCCAACAGCCCCACGGAGGGGATGGAGATCAGCGTGCCAGTTACCATCCTGGAGGCGCCGCCCCTGGGGATAGCTGCCCTCAGGGTCTACGAGAGGCACAACGGCGGCGTGAGGGCTGCTGGAGAGGCTTGGTCAGAGAAGCTGGACCCGTACCTCGCCCGGTCGATAGCCGTCCCCAAGAACAAGAGGGGCGTCTCTCTCGACGATATCGGGGCTAAAATTGAGAAGATGGAAGAGCTGCGCTTGATCGCTCATACCAACCCCAGGTTTCTTACCGGCGTTCCCAGGAAGAACCCTGACCTGATGGAGATCCAGGTGAACGGCAGCGGCATAGAGGACCAGTTCGAGCTGGCAAAAAGCCTGCTGGGCTCTCAGGTGCCCATATCCAGCGTCTTCGGCTCTGGATCTATAATTGACGTCACCGCCATCACCAAGGGGAAGGGGACCCAGGGACCCGTCAAGCGATGGGGCATAATGCTCCAGAAGAGGAAACACTCTCGAGGCGGCAAGCGCCGCCATATAGGAAACCTCGGCCCCTGGCACCCCCATCACGTGCGGTGGTCGGTCCCCCTCATGGGGCAGATGGGCTACCACCAGAGGACAGAGTTCAACAAGAGAATTCTGGCCATCGGGTCCGACGGAGGCGAGATCACCCCAGAAGGCGGATTTCCCGGATATGGGATCGTCCGGGGCGAATACGCCATCGTCAGCGGAAGCGTCCCCGGCCCCAATAAGAGGCTGGTGAGGATGAGATATGCGGTCAGATCCAAGGGCGCCGATGTGAAGACCCCAGAGGTCCTTTACGTCAGCACAGACTCGAAGCAGGGATTGTGATGAAGGCTAAGGTTATCGATCTATCTGGAAACGAGGTAGGAGAGATGGAGCTTCCGTCGGTCTTCGACGAGGAGTTCCGGCCGGACCTCATAAAGAGGGCGGTTCTGGCGGCCCAGGCCAACAGGACCCAGCCCTACGGTCCCACCAAGCTATCGGGCCTCAAGACCTCAGCCCAGTCATGGGGAACCGGCCGCGGCGTCTCACGAGTTCCCAGGATCTTAAACGGAAGGCGAGCTGCAAGGGTGCCCCAGGCCAAGGGCGGCCGAAGAGCCCACCCCCCAAAGCCCGAGGCGGACAGAACCGAGAAGGTCAACGCGAAAGAGCGGAGAAAGGCGATCCGTTCGGCGATAGCCGCCACAGCGAACTCCGATCTGGTCAGGGCTAGGGGCCACGTATTTTCCGGCGAGTCCGTCGTCGTCGCCAAAGACGACCTGGAGACGGTAGCGAAGACGGGGGATATTCGCAAGTTCCTCGAATCCTGCGGCCTATGGGAAGATGTCATGAGGGCGAAGAACGGCAGGAAGGTCCGGGCTGGCAGGGGCAAGATGCGGGGTAGAAAGTACAAGCAGCCCAAGAGCCTGCTGATAGTGGCAGGCAGAGACGGCGGGCTGATCAAGGCCACCAGAAACCTTCCGGGCGTCGACGTCACCGTTGTGGAGAGGCTGAACGCGGAGCTTCTGGCTCCCGGGACCCAGGCTGGAAGGCTTACGGTATGGACCGAATCATCTCTGAAATGGCTGGGGGAGACCTATGGTCATTAAAAGTCCGTTCATAACGGAGAAGGTCACGAACATGATCGACTCCGAGAACGCCCTGGAGTTTCTGGTGGATATCAGGGCCAACAAGACGGAGATCAAAAAGGAGCTGGAAAGGCTCTACGACGTCGAGATCGTCTCCATAAGGACGATGATCACCTCCAAGGGAGAGAAGAAGGCGGCCGTAAAGCTGGCAGAGGAAGGGAGCGCCAACGAGCTGGCCACCACCCTGGGACTGCTGTGAGGTGACTATATGGGGCACAGAATTATACAACAGAACCGGGGTCGAGGAACTCCCACTTACCGGGCGCCCTCTCACAAGTTCAGGGCGGAGCTCAAGCACATCAAGGTGGACGGCGGCGAGACGGTACGAGGTATCGTCAAGGAGATCGTCCACGATCCGGCCCGATCCGCCCCGGTGGCGAAGGTCGTCCTCGAGAACGATGAAGAGAGGTACATACTGGTGCCGGAGGGGGTCTACGTGGGCCAAGAGATCGCCTGCGGCGCCTCCGCCGAGATCAGGCCCGGCAACTCCCTCTCCCTGGCGGAGATCCCCGAGGGGATCCCCATCTGCAACATCGAGTCGAACCCGAGGTCCGGCGGCCAGTTCGCCCGGTCCAGCGGGGTCTACGGCATACTTGTAGCCCACGACGTGGGCAAGACCGTCGTCCAGCTGCCCAGCGGTGAGATGAAGTGGCTGAACCCGCAGTGCATGGCGACGATAGGCGTCGTCGCCGGCGGCGGCAGGACCGATAAGCCCTTCGTTAAGGCAGGAAAGAAGTACCACAAGATGAAGTCCAAGGCCGGCAAGTATCCCAGGGTAAGAGGCGTGGCCATGAACGTGGTGGACCACCCCTTCGGCGGCGGTGGATGGCAGCATCCAGGAAGGCCCAAGACCGTCAGCAGGAACGCACCCCCCGGTCGTAAGGTCGGGTCCATTGCGGCCAGAAGGACCGGAAAGCGTTAAAGAGGGATTGTTTTGGCGAGGAAATCAGGATCAAGGCTTCCGAAGAGGAAAGAGGAGTTCACCTACCGCGGCCTGAAGGTCGAAGAGCTGAAGAAGCTCAGCTCTGAAGAGCTGATGGACCTCCTCCCGGCAAGGCAGCGAAGACGTCTGAAGAGGGGGCTGACCAAGGACCACAAAAGGCTCCTCTCCAGGGTCAAGGAGAGGGACGCGGTGAGGACCCACCTTCGGGACATGATAGTCCTTCCCGAGATGGTGGGAAAGACGATCGAGATTTATAACGGCAAGGCCTTCAACCGGGTCGAGATCATACCGGAGATGGTCGGCCATTACCTCGGCGAGTACTCCCTGACGAGGGGACGGGTCTCTCACGGCAGCGCTGGCGTTGGAGCCACCCGATCGAGCAAGTTCGTGCCGTTGAAGTGAGGTGGCAGATTTGGGACGACTGAAATATTCCATCACCCCTGAGAAGAAAGAGCGATCGTCCAGGGCGATGGGCACAGAACATCACATATCGCCCAAGCATGCTCTGGAGATCTGCAGCGCCATCAAGGGGATGCGAACCGAGGCTGCGAAGGAGTACCTGGAGGATGTGATCGCCCTGAAGAGGCCCGTCCCCTTCAAGAGGCACAACAAGAAGGTCCCCCATCGGCGGGGTATGGTGGGCTGGGATGCCGGCAGGTACCCCCAGAAGGCAGCGAGGGCCGTTTTGACGGTCCTCGTCAACGCCACCAGCAACGCCGAGTATAAGGGGCTGGACCCCTCCGAGATGAAGATCAACCACGTATCCACCAAGCAGGGGAGGACCCTCCGGGGCTGGATGCCAAGAGCCATGGGGAGAGCCACCCCCAAGGACACGGAGACGGTATCGATAGAGATGATATTGACTGAGGTGAGCTGACTTGGGCGTAGAGAAGAAATTTGTAGAGGACGGCTTCACCAAAGCTCTGGTCCATGAGTATCTCTCCAAGGAGCTCAGTCGGGCCGGTTACGGTGGCATGATGATGAACAGGACCCCCATGGGGATCCAGATCACCGTCTACGCAGAAAAGCCAGGAATGGTCATCGGAAAGGGCGGGAAGCTTATTCGAAAGCTGACCCGAGACCTGGACCGGAACTTCCGGCTGGACAACCCTCAGATAGACGTCCAGGACGTCGGCAAGGCTGAGCTGAACGCCCAGGTGGTGGCCAACAGGCTGGCCAGCTCCCTGGAGCGGGGCTGGTACTTCAGAAAGGCGGGTCAAACGACCCTTCGGAGGGTCATGGACAGCGGCGCTCTCGGCTGCGAGATCGTCCTGAGCGGCAAGGTGACGGGACCCCGGTCCCGGGTCGAGAAGTTCCTATCCGGGTACGTCAAGCATTCGGGGAAACCCTCCCAGGAGATCGTCGACCACGGATACGCCGTGGCGGTGAAGAAGCTAGGAACCATCGGCTGCCAGGTGAGGATAGTGCCCCCCGACGCCATACCGCCGGACAGGTTCCAGATCGTTCCGCCAGCCAAGGAGGCGGCTGAGGAAGTCCTTCCCGTGGAGGAGAAGAAGGACGAGCTGGAGGAGCTTCTGGAATCTGGGACCGAAGGGGCTGTCGAGGAGATAGTCGTCGAGGACCTGGAAGTCGAGATCATCGAGGAAGAGATCCCCAGTGAAGAGGTCGCCGAAGAGCAGGCCGCTGAGGAACCGATCGCCCCCGATGAGGAGGCTCTCTCGGAGACGGTCGTCGAGGAGCAGGCCGTCGAGGAACCGATCGCCCCCGATGAGGAGGCTCCCGCGGAGACGGTCGTCGAGGAGCAGGCCGTCGAGGAACCGATCGCCCCCGATGAGGAGGCTCCCGCGGAGACGGTCGTCGAGGAGCAGGCCGTCGAGGAACCGATCGCCCCCGATGAGGAGGCTCCCGTGGAGACGGTCACCGAAGAGCCGACCGTCGAGGAGGTGGTCCCTCCTGAGGACGAGCCCAAGAGCGAAGGGTGAGACGAGAGGGTGACTTGACATGGCGATATTCAGGGTCGATGAACTGAGGAATATGAGCCCCGAGGAGCTGGGCGAGGAGCTTGAAAAGCTCAATGGTGAGCTGATCCGGGAGAGGGGGCTCGTCGTCTCTGGCGGTGCCCCGGAGAACCCCGGCAGGATAAGGGAGATAAAGAGGTCCATAGCCAGGATCAAGACGATACAGAAGGAGCGTGTTCTGCGGTGATGATCGCTCCTGAGAACCTCGTCAGACATGAGCTGATAGGCCTGCCGGTGGAGGTTGCCAGTGGGACGAACCCCTGCACGGTGGGGATATCCGGCCGGGTCGTCGATGAAACCCGGAATACATTTCTGATCGAGACCAGGAGTGGCGACAAACGCGTTCCCAAGTCCTCTAACTCCTTCGTTTTCACCCTCTCTCAGGGCCTGAAGGTGAAGGCGCAGGGCTCAGTTTTAGTCTCACAGCCCGAAAACAGGATCAACAAAAAAATGCGGATATCGAGGTGGAAATTATGAGGGATGTCGGACTGGGCGTCAAGTCACCTGAGAAGGCCTGTGACGATCCAAAATGTCCCTTTCATGGAAGTCTTCCCGTTCGAGGTCAGGTCTTTGACGGAACGGTGGTCAGCGACAGGATGACCGATACTGTGGTCGTCCTCCGCGAGTTCGAAAGGAAGATGGCGAAGTACGAGAGGTACGAGAAGAGGCGGTCGAAGCTCCACGCCCACAACCCCCCCTGCCTGAAGGCGAAGGTGGGTGACGTGGTCAAGGTCGCCGAGTGCAGGCCTCTCAGCAAGACCAAGTCCTTCGTGGTGGTGGAGGTCGTCCGATGAAGGGGCTTAAGGCCAGCATCGCAAGGCCTATCAACGCCGGAGCGCAGCTCGAATGCGCCGACAACACCGGCGCAAGGACGCTCGAGATCATATCGGTCAAGAGGTACAGGGGCGTCAAAAACAGGATGCCCTGCGCCGGGATTGGCGACATGATCGTGGTATCGGTAAAGAAGGGGACCCCGGAGATGAGAAAGCAGATCTTCACCGCGGTGATAGTCCGCCAGAAGAAGGAGTTCCGGAGGCCCGACGGTCTGAGGGTCAAGTTCGAGGACAACGCGGCGGTCATCACAGACATCGCCGGGATCCCCAAGGGATCGGAGATCAAAGGGCCGGTGGCCAGAGAGGTGGCTGAGAGGTACGGAAAGATCGCCTCAGCCGCATCGATAATTGTGTGATAACCATGAAGAGCAAACAGCCACGCAAACAGAGGAAAGAGAGGTACACCGCCCCCCTTCACAAACTCCGGAAGTACATGCACGCCGCCTTGACCAAGGAGCTCCGCGAGGAGATGAAGGTCCGCAGCGCCCAGGTGAAGGTGGGCGATACCGTCAAGATGATGCGCGGCGACCATGCAGGGACCGAGGGCGAAGTCCAGAAGGCGGACCTGAAGAGCGGCACGATCCAAGTCGCCGGAGTGAGCGTATTCCGTGCAGACGGGACCGAGGTGCCCAGGGCGGTCCAGCCCTCCAACGTCGTCATCACCAAGATGGAGCTGGACGACGAAGAAAGGAAGAAGATCTTTTCCAGGTGATTTAGGTGAGCAGACATCAGAAGAGGGTCGCAAGTCCCAGAAGCTGGCCGATCGCGAGGAAGATCCATACATGGGTGGCCAAGGGCGAGCCAGGCCCCCACTCCGCCAGGGGGAGCATCCCCCTAGTAGTCGTCGTCAGGGATCTTCTGGGGCTCGTCGACAACTCCAGAGAAGCAAAGCGCATCCTCCACGAGGGCGGGGTTCTCGTCGATGGAAAGTCGAGAAAGGACATCAAGTTCCCCGTGGGGATCTTCGACGTGATATCGGTCCCGTCTATGGACAAAAAGTACAGGCTCCTCCAGGACGCCAAGGGGAGGTTCAACCTCTCCGAGCTGGAGGCTGGCGAAGCCCGAAAGCTCTGCAGGATCGAGGATAAGAGGACCCTCCGGGGCGGCAAAATCCAGTTGAACCTCAACGACGGGACGAACATCTTAGCCGATGGGGATTACACCACCGGAAGCTCGGTGATCCTATCGATACCCGATAAGGAGATCGCCGACGTCATCGAGTTAAAAGAGGGGAACCTGGCCATGGTCGTTGGGGGCTCCCACTCCGGCGAGGTCGGGACTATCAAGGAGATAGAGGTCGTCAAGAGCTCTCGCCCCAACAGGGTGATCATCTCAGGCAAGCGGGAGTTCGAGACGACGGTCGATCACGTATTCATGATCGGCATAGACAAACCCGCCATCAAGCTGGGGGCCACGGTATGAACGCCATGTTGGAGCCCAGGATCGAGAAGGTGACCGTCCACATCGGGACCGGCGAGAGCGGCCAGAGGCTCGTCAACGCCGAGACGATCCTCGGCGCCATAACGAGCCGGACCCCTGTCAGGTCCAACGCCAAAAAGACCCTACCGGGCTTCGGGATAAAGAAGAACGAGCCCATCGGGTGCAGGCTGACCCTCAGGGGCGCAGAGGCGGAGGAGTTCCTCAAGGTCGCCCTGGAAGTGGTGGGAGGTGTCCTCCGGCGGGGTCAGTTCGATGAGACCGGAAACTTCTCCTTCGGGGTCGAGGAACATACCGACTTTCCGGGGATGAAGTACGACCCCGACATCGGGATCTTCGGCATGGACGTTTCGGTGGCCCTCAAGAGGGCTGGATACCGGGTGGCCCGAAGGCGCGTCGCTCGGTCGAAGATCGCAAAAAGCCACAGGGTTACAGCAGATGATGCCGTGGAGTTCGTCAAAAATAAATACGGCGTAGACGTTGTGGAGGCGGCATGAAGACCGAAACCAAGAGCTTTGGCCGAGGCGCAAACAGCTGCAAGCGGTGCGGCAGAAAGCCGGGGCTCATCAGGAAATATGGAATTTATCTCTGCAGACAATGTTTCAGAGAGATCGCCCCGGATATGGGTTTTGAGAAGTACTCGTAGGTGATGATTAATGGTACTGTTAGATCCGCTTGCCGATGCCATGTCCATCATAAAGAACGCCGAGGACGTCGGCAAAGGAGAATGCATCATCCAGCCAGCTTCCAAGCTCGTCGGCAACACCCTGAAGGTGATGGCAGACCTCGGATACATCGGCGATTTCGAGTTCGTAGACGACGGCAAGTCAGGGATGTTCAAGGTGGACTTGCAAGGAAAGATCAACAGGTGCGGCGTGATAAAGCCCCGGTTCTCCACCCAGGTATCGGACCTGGAGAAGTGGGAGAAGAGGTTTTTGCCCTCCCGTAACTTCGGCGCGCTCATCGTGAGCACGAGCCAGGGGGTCATATCTCACGTCGACGCCAGGGAGCGCGGGATAGGCGGCCAGCTTCTGGCTTATGTTTATTAGGTGGTGGAGATGGTCAAGGAGTTGGCGCGACTTATAGAGGTCCCAGAGGGGGTCGAGGTGGAGATCGGCGACGACGCCACGGTGACGGTCACCGGTCCATTGGGCACCGTCTCAAGGCGCCTCTGGTATCCTGGTATAGAGATCAGAAATGACGAGTCCGGCCTGGTGGTGGACGCCGATATCACCAGGAAGCGGCACAGGTCCATGGCCGGAACTCTCGCCGCCCACCTCAATAACATGATCAAGGGGGTGACGGAGGGCTTCGAGTACAGGATGAAGGCCGTTTACTCTCACTTCCCAATACAGCTGAAGGTCTCCAAGGAGGAGCTTTTGATCAGCAACTTCCTGGGCGAGAGGAAGCCCCGGACCGCCAAGATCATGGGCGGATCCCAGGTGGATGTAAAGGGCGATACCGTAATCGTCACCGGAATCGATAAGGAACGTGTCGGTCAGACTATGGCCAACATCGAGCAGGCGACGAAGGTCAGAGGGTTCGACATCAGAGTATTCCAAGATGGGATATACCTGGTGGACAAGAGGTGACGGAGTTGACTTCCGATACAGAGAGGTTGATGAAAGTTCGGGCGAGACAGAAGAAGAGGAAGCCCGAGTTCAACCGTTGCGATTCTCACAAGAAGAAGAAGCTATCGCCGAGCTGGAGGCGGCCCCGGGGCCTGCACAACAAGCTCAGACGGCAGATCTCGGCCAAGGGGAAGCTCGTCAGGGTAGGATACAGGAGCCCGAAAGCCGTCCGTGGCTACCATCCCTGCGGCATGAAAGAGGTTCTCGTCAAAAACGCCGGGGACCTGCTGGGGGCCGAAGGCTGTGCCGTCCGGATAGCCGGCACCGTGGGCATGAAGAAGAGAGACGAGATCGAGGCGATGGCCCGGGAGATGAACCTGAAGGTTCTAAACCCCACCTCCGGAGGCGACTGAGGTGCCCAACTTTTCGACCCAGAAGAGGCTTGCGGCTTGCGTCCTCGACGTAGGTGAGAGCAGGGTCTGGATCAACCCCGATCCTGACGTCGCCGGAGAGATCGCCGATTCCATCACGAGGGAGGACGTCAAGTCCCAGATCGAGGCGGGAAACATCAAGGCGAAGCCGCAGAAGGGCAACAGCCGCGCGAGATACAGGGCTCGAGCCGCCAAGAGGGCCTACGGCCACAAGAAAGGTCCTGGGAGGAGGAAGGGTGCGAAAGGTTCCCGGTCTCCGAGGAAAGAGATCTGGATGACGAAGATCCGGGCCCTTCGCCGGAGGCTGAAAGAGCTGAGAGAGGGGGGCGAGATCGACCGTCACACCTATCGGATGCTCTATCGCAAGGCCAAGGGTGGCGAGTACCGGAGCACGGCCCATCTCAACGCGTACATCAAGGCAAAAGGTCTAACGAGGAGTGACTGATGGCAACCGGACCGCGATATAAGGTGCCCTTCAGAAGGCGCAGAGAGGGCAGAACTAATTATCATTTCAGATATAGGCTCATAATTTCTCGAAAGCCTAGACTTGTGATAAGAAAGGGGAACAGGAACATCAATCTGCAGCTCGTCGTAGCAGAGCCCGCCGGAGATCGGACCCTCCTTACGGTCAACTCTCGGGAGCTACAAGAGTTCGGCTACGAAGGAAGTACCGGAAACGTCCCGGCTTCGTACCTGGCCGGCCTCCTCTTCGGCAAGAGGATGAAGGCGATGGGGCAGAACGAGGCGATCTTGGACATGGGGATCCACGCCAACACCAGGGGCAACAGGATATACTCCGCCCTGAAGGGCGTGGTGGACGCAGGGGTCGCGGTTCCCCACAGCCCCGAGATCTTCCCGAACGAAGGCAGGATCCGTGGCGAGGATATTGAGGCTTATCGAGGCGTTGAGTTGACGGCTCAGTTCGATGCAGCCCGCGAGAAGATACTGGGGTGAGCGGATGAGGATGGAATACAGAGAAGAATGGGTCCCCAAGACCAAGCTGGGCAGGCTCGTTTATGAAGGGCAGGTCACGACCTTCGACGAAGCGCTCGCTTCAAGGCTCCCTATCAAAGAGGCGGGTTTAGTCGACGCCCTCCTCCCCGGGCTTGAGGACGAGGTGCTGGACATAAACATGGTCCAGAGGATGACCGACTCGGGGCGACGGGTTAAGTTCAGGGCGACGGTCATCGTCGGAAACAAGGACGGCTACGTCGGCATCGGCCAGGGGAGAGACAACCAGGTCGGCCCCGCCATAAGAAAGGGGATAGATGTGGCCAAGCTGAATATCATAAAGGTGAACCGGGGTTGTGGCAGCTGGGAGTGCGGCTGCGGCGCAGGCCACACCGTTCCCTTCCAGGTGATGGGAAAGGCGGGATCCGTCCAGATAACCCTGATACCGGCTCCGAGAGGTCTGGGGATCGCGGCGGGCGGAACGGCGAGAAAGGTTATGGAGATGGCGGGGATCCAGGACGTCTGGACGAAGTCCTCGGGGAACACCAGAACCACCCTCAACTTCGCCAAGGCCACATACGATGCGTTGCGCAATACCGTCACCATGAGGGTATAGATTATGTATGCGATAGTACGACTTCGGGGAAGCGTCAATACCAAGCCCGATATCAAGGATACCCTCAAGATGCTTCGACTTCACAGGATCAACCACTGCATCGTGGTGCCGGAGAGCCCCCATTATCGGGGGATGATCCAGAAGGTGAAGGACTACGTAGCTTGGGGTGAGATCGACGAGGACGCTCTGGCGTCGATGCTCGAGATGCGCGGCAGGCTCAGCGGCAACAGACGTTTGACCGACCAGGTGATAAAGGATAAGACCGCCTGCGGGACGATGAAGGAGTTCGCCTCGGAGGTCTTTCGAGGGTCTGCGACTCTCCAGGACGCCGGCATAAAGCCGGTATTCAGGCTTCACCCCCCGAGAAAGGGGCACAGAGGTACGAAGAAGACCGTAAAAGAGGGCGGAGAGCTCGGTTACCACGAGTCGATCTCAGATCTTATCCGGAAGATGAGGTAGGACCATGCCTAAAAGCAATCTGAAGAAGTTTCGGGGTAGCAGGACCTGTGGAGGCGGCACCCACAAGAACCGCAGAGGCGCGGGATCGAGAGGCGGCCGCGGCAACGCCGGCGGGTGCAAGCATCACTTCCAAAGAGAGATGATGCGAGGCCGGGCGATGGGCAAGAACGGCTTTTTCAAGCATAACGCCAGGGAAGTCGAGATAGTCAACGTAGGCGATCTTGACTCGATGGCTGTTGAGGGCGGCCGGATCGATCTCGGAAAGAAGAAGGTCCTGGGGAAGGGGAAGCTGACCAGGCCCGTCACCGTCAGTGCAGCGGGCTTCTCCGCCGTTGCCAGGGAGAAGATCGAAGAGGCTGGCGGTGAAGTAGTGGTATCATGAATCAGCAAAGCTTCTTCTACGCCATCGAGCCTTTTGTCAGGAGGCTTCCGGCCGTGGAGAGGCCCGAAGGTCACGTCCACTTCAAGAAGAAGCTCAGCTGGACTGTGGGGATTCTGGTCCTCTACTTCGCCCTCTCCAACGTATCCCTCTTTGGCCTATCTCCTGCATCCATCGATCTCTTCGGGATGTACCGGGCCTTCTTCGCCGGCTCCTTCGGATCTTTGATGCTCCTGGGGATAGGGCCTATAGTCACGGCCTCCATCGTCCTGCAGCTCCTGGTGGGCGCAGGCATCATAAAGCTAAACCTGACGGATCCCCGGGACCAGGCGATCTTTCAGGGGACTCAGAAGCTACTGGTCTTTGTCATGATCATCGTAGAGGCCCTCCCTCAGGTCCTTGGAGGATACCTCCTCCCCGATCAGGGCTTGGCGGCGTCCTTGGGAGTGTCCCTGGGGATGATCTCCTTCTTGATATTCTTCCAGATCTGCATAGGCGGAGTTCTCATCCTCTTCATGGACGAGATCGTCAGCAAGTGGGGGATCGGGTCCGGCGTGGGCCTCTTCATCGTCGCTGGCGTGAGCCAGCAGCTCATAACGGGATTGTTCAACTGGACCATCGGAGACCAGGGTCTGCCGATAGGGGTAATCCCGAAATGGATCTTCATATTCACGAACAATGTCCTGGGGCTCGATGACGTATTCACCACCTCCGGCCTTGAGCGGGTCTTCATCGACGGCGGGATCCTGGCCCTCATAACGACGATCGTCATCATACTCTTCGTCGTCTTCGTGGAGAGCACCAGGGTTGAGATACCCCTCGCCCACAGCGCCGTACGAGGCGCTCGGGGTAGGTTCCCGGTGAAGCTCATCTACGCCAGCGTCCTCCCGATGATCCTGGTGAGAGCCCTCCAGGCGAACATCCAGATGATGGGGACCCTTCTGGTGGGGAGGATCGGGACGGTCACCACCGCCACCACCACCGATACAGCCTCCGGGGTGAACATCGTCTACACCGCTTATTCGAGCATCCTTGGGACCTTCACGTCCACATCGAGTTACGATATGGTGACCGGAGAGATGGTGAGCGCCACGTCGCCGATGCCGATATCCGGCCTCATGTACTACCTCTCGCCGATAAACAGCCCCCATGACTGGATACCGAGCCTCGTCACCAGCAGCAACCCCGGCATGGAGCTTTTGGGGCTTGATCCTATCGCAGGCTGGCAGATCTGGCTTCACATATTCACCGACGCCTTCGTCCTCATCGCCGGCGGCGTGATCTTTGCCATATTCTGGATAGAGACCACCGGGATGGGCGCCAAGAGCGTCGCGGCCAAGATCCACTCCTCGGGCCTCCAGGTTCCCGGCCACAGGAGAAGCGCCGTCAGCATCGAGAAGATCCTCGGCCGGTACATCCCGAAGGTCACCGTCATCGGCGGCGTGATCATCGGGCTGCTCACCCTCGTGGCCAGCCTCCTGGGCACCCTCGGCGGCGCCGGCGGGACCGGCCTTCTCCTGGCGGTATCGATCACTTACAGGCTCTACGAGCAGATCGCCAGCGAGCAGATCCAGGAGATGTATCCGATGATGCGCAGGTTCTTCGGTGAGTGAGCATGAAGACGGACGAGATCGAGAAGCAGATCAACTTCATCCTCCTAGGGGTGGGGACGGCCCTGATGGTGGGGATCATGGTGAGCGCGGATTTCAGGCACTGGATGGGGGAGGTGATGAACGCGGTCCTCGGGTGGCTCCCCGCCATCCTCCCCTTCCACATCGTCCTCTTCGCTCTCGCCGCCGTTACCGGCCTATATGCTAGCCTCATCCAGAAGTACACCATGGACTGGGACTACCTCCGGAGGCAGCAGGAGACGATGAAGGGGTTCCAGCGGGAGTTCCGGGAGGCACAGCTCGCCGGAGATAAGGCCCGTCAGCAGCAGCTTCAAGTCCAGCAGAGGGAGATGCTCGGCGATCAGTCCAAGATGATGAAGATGCAGCTGAAGCCGATGGCCTACATCGGCATCGTATCGATACCCCTCTTCATGTGGGCCTACCTCTATATCGATGAGCACATCATCTATCTGACCTTCCCCTTCTGGGGTGTCCAAGCCATCTCCGATACCGTATTGGGCCCCATATTCTACTGGTTCTACTGGTACTTCATCTGCTCGATACCGATATCTCAGATCATAAGAAAAGCCCTGAACATCGGCGGTATGTGATGATAATCACAGTCAGCGGTCCACCTGGTACCGGGACGAGCACCCTATCCCGGATCCTCGCAAAGGAGCTAGGCCTCCGCCGGGTCAACTCTGGTGATCTATTTCGAAAGATCGCGGACGATCGCGGAATATCTGTCGGAGAGCTGGGGCGGATCGCCGAGGAGGGGCCCGAGATCGACTATCTCATCGACGACGCCCAGAAAGCGATGGCTCTCGAGGCGGGAGGCGTCTTCGAGGGGAGGATCTCCGCCCACGTCCTCGATGCGGACCTCAAGATCCTCCTCAAGGCGGACCGGAAGGTGAGGGCAGAGAGGATCGCGTCCCGAGAGAAGAAGCTCGTAGAAGACGCCCTCCGAGAGTCGAGGGTCCGGGAAGAGTGCGAGGCGAGGAGGTACGAGAAGTACTACAACATAGACGTCAGCGACTTCTCAGTCTACGACCTCGTCATAGACTCTGGGACCTGGAACGAGAGGGGGGTCTCCGCCATCGCCCTGGCGGCAGTGAGGTCCATCGAAGATGGCGGGAAACCTTCCATCTGATCGTACCAGGGAGACCCTGGTACGAAGGGAGGGGAAGACCGACCATATAAACGGTTTTCTCCCTCGCGAGCGCCCCCTCGACCTGCACATCAGCCTGGGATGCATAAACCTGGACAAGCCTCCGGGGCCCACCAGCCACGAGGTGGTGGCCTGGGTGAAGAGGATCCTGGAGATCGAGAGTGCAGGCCACAGCGGCACCCTGGACCCCAAGGTGACGGGGATCCTGCCCATCATGCTCGGGGACTCGACCCGGGTCGTCGAGACCCTCCTCTCCGCAGGAAAGGAGTACATCTGTCTTATGCGGGTTCACGCGACCCTCCCCAGAAAGAGGATCCTGGAGGCCTGTGGCGAGTTCCAGGGGGAGATCTACCAGCGCCCTCCCCTCAAGTCCAGCGTCAAAAGGGCTCTGAGGAAGAGGGAGATATACTACCTGGAAGTTCTGGAGATCGACGGCACAGGCGTCTTATTCCGGGTCGGCTGCGAGGCGGGGACCTACATCAGAAAGCTCTGCCACGACATCGGCCTCGCCCTGGGGACGGGCGCCCACATGGAGGAGCTCCGAAGGACCAAGAGCGGCCCCTTTCGCGAGGACGAGACCCTGGTGACCCTCCACGACCTCAAGGACGCCAAAGAGATCTGGCGGGAGACCGGCGACGAGACCCTCCTCAGGCGGGCGATCCTGCCGGTGGAGGAGGCTTTGAGGCACATGCCCTCCCTCGTCGTCGGCGACGGAGCCGTAGACGCCATATGCCACGGGGCACCCCTGGCATCGCCGGGGCTCTTCAGCCTCGAGTCCGGGATAAAGGAAGGGGAGAAGGTAGTTATTTATACCCTGAAAGGAGAAGCTGTTGCCGTGGCCGTCGCAGCCATGGACAGCGAGGATATGATGAGCTCATCTTCCGGGATCGTGGCCAGGACCTCGAGGGTCGTCATGGCCCCGGGGACGTATCCGAGGCTATGGTCCAAAAAGTCGTAATCGTGCCGAGGTAGTCTAGTGGTAAGGCGCAAGCCTGGAATTCTGCACTGAAAGCTTGTGATTCGCAAGGGTCGCGGGAGTTCGAATCTCCCCCTCGGCGCTCTTTTACTAGTAATGCTTAAGTAGTAGAAGGTCCATTTTATTTCTTGGTGGCCAAAGTGGTTATGCCTGACAAGTCTCGTTACGTGTATCTCTACTTACCTTCCGCCGAGGAGAAAAAGCGTTGGGAGAAACTGGCCGACGAGGCCGGTGTCCCCCTAACGAAGTTCGTCATCGAGATTGTGGAGAACGCTCTCCTGGAGGAGTCGGAGTTCAAGCCTCGGGCCGAGATGGTAAAGGAGCTGGGGAGTCTCAGGGACGAGGTGAGAAAGCTTCAGGATGATCTTAGGCTCAAGAACATCGTCATCGACAAGTACGAGTCCGAGCTGAAGAGGTATCGAAGCGCTACCTTCCTGGAGGGCGGGTTCGAGGGGGCTCGCGAGTACAACCAGGAACTCGTCGATCTGCTGAAGAGGAAGGGCGTAGTTGATAGCTACAAGATTCTCGAAGAGCTGGGGATTGATCCTCGCGAAGCTGATCTCGTGAAGGCTGTCTCCTCGCAGCTTGATAACCTGGAGGCTTATGGGCTGGTGGAGTCCACCTCTCGGGGCTGGAGGTGGAAAGGATGATCGGCTCCACTGATAAGTCATCTGGGATGGTTTCAGATACAGGGAAACGGCCCCCAGCAGAGAGGATAATTGACAGGTTCGAAAGAGACTGCTCAATTCGAGGTATGTCTCCCCTCTCAGTAAAGAGCTATGTCTACAACGTCCAAAAGTTCCACAACTACCTCCAAGAGAGGGGGTTGAATCTGCTAGATGCAGACAAGGACGTATTGAGAGACTACTTGGAATTCATGAGATATGACCGGGGTTTGCATCAGAAGACGGTCGAGAACAACTTCACCACCCTATCTAGCTTCTACGAATATCTCGCCTACGAGGGGTTCCTGGAGGAGAATCCCGTCCTTCAGGTAAGGAAGCGATATCTTCGGCGCTATAAGGACAACGACGACGGCCAGACCCGCCAGCTCATCTCTGTGGAGGATATGACCCGTCTTATCAACTCAACCCTCGATGCAAGAGATAAGGCGATCATCACCCTCTTCGCGAAGACCGGGATACGTCGGAAGGAGCTTATCGCCCTGGATGTCGACGACATAGAATGGGTGGAGCAGAGTATCCGGCTCAAGCCGACGGCGAAAAGGACCAACCGGACGATATTTTTTGACGACGAGACCTCTTTCATATTGAGGCGGTGGCTGAGGGTCAGAGAGTCGCGAAATAAGGATGGTTCAAAGGCCCTCTTCATCAACAACCGGGGCGAGAGAATCCAACGCAGTGGAGTCAGCCGGATGGTCGAAAAGGTAGCCACCCAAGTTGGTCTGCATGATCCTACCTCCGACAAGATGGAGGATCACTTCTCGCCTCACTGTTGCCGCCACTGGTTCACCACCCACCTCCGACGGGCCGGTATGCCCCGCGAATTCATACAGGAGCTTCGCGGAGACGTGCGGAAAGAGGCCATCGATATCTACGATCACATCGACAAGAAGGAGCTGAGAGAAAGCTATTTGGCTCACATACCGCAGATGGGGATATGACTCCAACCGTAACAAAAATCTTATATATAAAAAGGACAAATAGCAAATCGAGTAGTTTACCTATAGCGAGTTGCGGTTCATGAAAACCACAACATGAGATTTCATTCAAGAGTATGGCACTTATGGGAGCCGATCGGAGACAAATCAACGAGAACTTAAAAGTAAGGCTTAAATAGGGGCAAAATAGTCTGTGGTGGCAAAAGAAGGTTTGAGTAGATCAATCATTGGATACAAAAGATGCTGGATGGAGATAAGAGGGGAGCAAATGGGAAAGACAGTTTTCTTTGAGAGAGAGTATAAAACTGACATTAGTGATTTTAGTACCACCGAAGATGTCGACGAGTTCTTAGAGAGCCGCCTTGGTCACAAACTAAAGGTTAAAAAATTTGATAGTAATGTCATTACAACTCGTGGCGGTATATTCGAGTATAAGGAATATGATATAAATAAGGCCTTCGATAAATCCATAAGACGATGAGCATTTAGTAGGGTATCTATTCGCTATTGCTTAGGATTGGCTTGTATGGATCTAGTCGAAGATTTCGAATTCTTTTACAGAACAGAGTTTGTACCGGCTTATGCAGATGTAGTTTCGTTTTTAGGTGATAAGCCCGTACAAATACTCGTCGAAATTGAGAATGCTTTTGCCCATTTTATAAAGTACTTCAACTCCGACCTGGAAAAAAAAGCTAAAGTTGAAAATATAATAAAGGCTAAAAACCATTTAATACGGGCAACATTAGATTGCTACAAAATGATATGGTTAGAAATTAATAAATATCTCCGCCGTATCTACGAATCTCATTTTCTTAGAAGGATATGCACCACAACTGAAGAATTAGAATTCGCCGAGGATTATAATATATTCACGTCTATGGCAAATGACGCAAGGCGTATTGAAATTGATTCAATCGGGATAGATCCCTTAGAAGCTCTAACGAAATACAAAGAAACTATGAAATTTGGATATGAATTAATGCGAAAAGGGGACAAATATCAGCATGGTGCAAGCGATCTGTTTATTAAGAGATACTTATCAATAGATAACCTCATATTCTTTATAATGGGTTTGATTTCAAGTGCTATAGTTGCCATAATATTATAAGTTGCAGTCAAACTGGCTATGGAATTCCTTCCAGAGGGCGGGGGTATCGCCCGGTTTGGTAGGGTTCATAATCGGCGTTTTTCGAAATTAGCATATACGAGAAGTCATGATCATCTCCACAGACTTTTAAGATGAGGGTGATCGAGACGGCTTTGGAGGACCCTGGAGGGAGACCAGAAGAGAAGGCGAGACGAAAGATCGACCGTCTCCTCGAAGATGCGGGCTGGGCCGTCCAGGACCGGGATAACTTCGATCCCCGAGCCTCCAGGGGCATAGCTGTCCGAGAGTTCCCTCTGGATACCGGAAGCGCCGATTACCTTCTCTTCGTCGATCGCCAGGTAGTGGGCGTCATCGAGGCGAAGCCCGAGGGAACGACCCTGAGCGGTGTCTCGGACCAGTCTCAAAAGTATCTCGACGGTATACCCGCCCGTCTCCTCCAGGGAAAGCCCGCCGCCTTCGCCTACGAGGCCACAGGGACCGAGACCTACTTCAGGGACGTTAGAGACCCCCACCCCCGATCGAGGAGGATCTTCTCATTTCACCGGCCCGAGACTCTGGCCGCATGGCTTTCCCGTGAGGATACCCTCAGGTCAAGGCTCCGAAATATGCCACCACTAAATCAAGGGAACCTCAGAGATTGCCAGTTCGAGGCGATCCAGGGTCTTGAGGCATCTTTCGCCGGCGATCGCCCCCGAGCCCTCATCCAGATGGCCACAGGGGCTGGTAAGACCTTTGCGGCGGTGACTTCCGTATATCGACTGATCAAGTTCTGCGACGCTAAACGTATACTGTTCCTGGTGGATAGGAGGACCTTGGGCGAGCAGGCCCTGAAGGAGTTCCAGTCTTACGTTACCCCCTACGACGGCCGGAAGTTCACCGAGCTATACAATGTCCAGCTCCTCAAATCTCATGCTCTCGACGACGTATCCAAAGTCTGTATCACTACCATCCAGAGGCTCTACTCGATACTGAGGGGCGAGGCCGAGTTCGACCCCGACCTCGAAGAGGTATCATATTTTGACGCCCCATATATTCCAGAGAGGCCGGTGGATGTAGCCTACAACCCCAATATCCCCATCGAGTACTTCGACTTCGTCGTGGTTGACGAGTGTCATAGATCGATCTACAACCTCTGGAGACAGGTGCTGGAGTACTTCGACGCCTACATAGTGGGGATGACCGCCACCCCATCGAAACAGACCCTGGGGTTCTTCCACAAGAACATCGTCTCGGAGTACGATCACGAGAGGGCCGTGGTGGACGGGGTCAACGTCGGCTACGAGGTCTACAGGATCAGGACCAGGATCACCGAGGAGGGCGGCAGGGTCGAGGCGGGCCACCAGGTCGGCAAAAGGGACAAGCTCACCCGCGAGCAGAGGTGGGAGCTGATCGACGAGGAGTTCGAGTACGACGGCAAAAAGCTCGACCGGGACGTGGTGGCTCCAGACCAGATCAGGACGATCATCCGGACCTTCAGGGAGAAGCTATTCACTGAGATCTTTCCGGGGAGGTCAGAGGTTCCCAAGACCCTCATCTTCGCGAAGAACGACTCTCACGCTGAAGATATAGTGAACATCGCCCGCGAGGAGTTCGACCGGGGTAACGAGTTCTGCAAGAAGGTCACATACAGGACGACCGGAGAGAAGCCTGAAGACCTGATCGCGAAGTTTCGAAATTCCTATTATCCGAGGATCGCGGTGACGGTGGATATGATCTCTACGGGGACCGATATCCGCCCGCTAGAGTGCCTCATCTTCATGAGGGACGTCAAGTCCAGGGGCTATTTCGAGCAGATGAAGGGACGGGGAACGAGGACGATATCGCCGACGGATTTCAAGGCCGTCACCCCGGATGAGACCTACAAGACCCATTTCGTGATCGTTGACGCGGTGGGGGTGTGTGATAGCGAGAAGGGAGACGGAGGGACCCTCGAACGGAAGAAAGGGACCTCTTTTGATAAGCTGCTGGATGAGGTCGTCCATGGGATCAGGGACGATGACACTCTGACTACCCTGGCCAGCAGGCTCGCCCGGCTCGATAGGAAGGTGGACGAGAAGGACCGGGCCACGATCGAGGAGGTCTCGAACGGCCTCTCCCTGAGGGAGATGGCGAACCGGCTCCTGGACGCCGTGGACCCCGATGCTCAGAGGTCCGAGGCTCAGGTGATCTTTGGGACCGATAACCCGACCCCGGATCAGATCGAGGAGGCGACCAGGAAGCTTGTGGAGAGGGCCTGCGATCCTTTCGACGATCCCAAGCTGAGAAACACCATCAAAGAGATCAAGACAAAGCATGAGCAGATCATCGATGAGGCCAATATAGACGAGATCCTTTCATCCGGGTACGACGCCAAAGCCCAGGAGAAGGCTCATACTATGGTCGAGACTTTCCAAAAATTCATTGAAGATAACAAAGACGAGATCACCGCCCTCCAGATATTCTACAGCAAACCTTATGGGGATAGGCATCTCGCCCTGAAGCAGATCAAGGAGCTGGCCGAGGCGATCGAGAAGCCGCCACTTCACTTCACACCCTCTCGACTATGGCAAGCTTACGAGCAGCTTGAGAGGTCGAAGGTGAAGGGGGCCGGGGCGAAGAAGCTCCTCACTGATATCATATCACTACTGAGGTTTGCCACAGGCGAGAGTGAGATCCTCGAACCGTTCACCGAGACCGTGAACTTGAGGTTTCAGAGATGGCTCGACCTACAGGACCGGGATTTCACTCCAGAGCAGAGGGAGTGGCTGGAGATGATCAAAAACCACATCTCGACCAGTCTCGGGTTTGACGAGGACGACTTCGATTATACGCCGTTCCAGGAGCGTGGTGGACTGCTTCGGGCGCGACAGGTGTTTGGGGATGAGCTGGACACGATCATGGACGAGCTGAACGGAGCGCTTGCGATATGAAGGATAGCAATGATCAGAGTATATCGGCTTTGCCAAATGTGGAATTGCCAATTGGTTGGTCACTAACCAAAATTAATGATATTGTTGACTATGATGGTTTATTTAAGGATGGCGATTGGGTAGAAAGTAAAGACCAAGATCCCAATGGTAATGTTAGACTTATTCAACTTGCCGATATAGGTGACGGTTTTTATCGTAACAAGTCGGATCGTTTTCTTACCTATGACAAGGCAATCGAGCTTAACTGCTCATTCCTAGAATCTGAAGATATTTTAATTGCGAGAATGCCAGATCCTTTAGGTAGAACCTGTATTTTTCCTGGCGACCCTAAGCCCTGCGTTACGGCTGTTGATGTATGCATAGTGAGAACCGGGAAACAAGGAGCTAACCACAATTGGTTGATGTACATTGTTAACTCGCCTGATTTTCGGACGACTATAGAGAGTCTTCAGAGTGGTTCAACTAGAAAGCGCATATCCCGGAAAAATTTATCCAAGATAGAATTCCCACTCCCCCCTCTCCCCGAACAGCGCCGGATTGTGACCAAGATCGAGGAGCTGTTCACCCAGCTCGATGCCGGGGTCTCGGCCCTGGAGAAGTCCCGAGCCCAGCTCAAGCGCTACCGCCAGTCGGTGCTCAAGGCTGCGGTGGAGGGCAAGCTCACAGAGGAATGGCGGCGGAGTCATCCGGACGTGGAACCGGCCTCGGTGCTCTTGGAGCGGATCGAACGAGAGCGCGAAAAGAGCGGGAGGGGCCGACACAAGAAGCTACAGCCTCTCGATGTGTCGGAATTGCCGGAGCTGCCGGTGGAGTGGGAATGGACTAGATTAGATTTTCTGGCTGCGTTGAAAGGTGGGATCACAAAAGATAGCAAACGGAAATCAAACAATTCAAGAAGTATTCCATATTTGCGTGTAGCTAATGTACAGCGTGGATTTCTCGACCTAAGGGAAATAAAAGAAATTGAGGCACCTAAATCGGTAATCTCCGAGCTTCTGCTCGAACCCGGAGATATACTTTTCACAGAGGGCGGTGATCGGGATAAATTGGGTCGTGGCTGGATATGGCAAGGAGAGCTGCCTGAATGTATCCATCAAAATCATGTCTTCAGGGCCAGACTTTATTCAAATGATGTTTCCAACAAATTTGTATCTTGGTTCGGCAATACTTATGGCCAACGCTATTTTATGCGAGAGGGAAAACAAACAACGAATCTCGCTTCGATCAATCTTACAAAATTGAGGGGTTTCCCTGTTTCCTTGCCTCCAAAAGAAGAACAAAAAGAGATCGTCTCCGAGATCGAGTGCCGCCTCTCGGTGGCCGATCAGACCGAGGCCAACCTGGAGGCCAACCTGAGACGCGCCGCCCGGCTCCGGCAGTCGATCCTCAAGAAGGCTTTTCGGGGCGAGCTTATGCCCCAGGACCCAAGCGATGAGCCCGCATCAGTCCTCCTGGAGAGGATAAGAATGGAGCGATCCCAGGCCCGCCCTATAAACAACCGGGGACAGGCCAGGAGAGGTCGAGGAAGACCTCGTAAAACTGCTGCCGTCCAAACGGAGCTGATCTGAAGATGTCCAACGAATCCTCATCAATCGTCCAGCGAGTCTGGAACTACTGCCACGTCCTCAGGGACGACGGCGTGAGTTACGGTGACTACGTTGAGCAGCTCACCTACCTCCTCTTCCTGAAGATGGCCGACGAGCAGAAGAAGCTCCACCCCAACAGACCCGCCCTCATCCCTGAGGATCTGGACTGGTCGAGCCTCAAGTCGAAGAGCGGCCCTGGGTTAGAGCAGCAGTACCTCAAGATCCTCCAGGAGCTGGGCAAAGAGACCGGGACCCTGGGCGTCATCTTCAGGAAGGCCCAGAACCGTATCCAGGACCCCTCCAAGCTTGAACGGCTCATCGCCCTCATCGACGGCGAGACCTGGATGGGGATGGACGTGGACGTCAAGGGCGAGATCTACGAGGGCCTCCTCCAGAAGAACGCCGAGGACGTCAAGGGCGGAGCTGGCCAGTACTTCACACCCCGAGTTCTCACCAGGGTGATGGTGGAGGTGATGAGGCCCGAGCCCGGCATGTCGATCTGGGACCCGGCCAGCGGGACCGGCGGCTTCTTCCTCGCATCTCACGACTACCTCACCACCCATTTTAAGCTCGATAAAGACCAGAAGCACGCCCTCCGGTACAACACCTTCCGGGGCTGGGAGATCGTCGAGGACGCGGCGCGACTCTGCGTCATGAACCTCTACCTCCACGGCATCGGCGGCGAGGAGAGCCTCATAACAGTGGACGACAGCCTCCGAACGGAGCCGAGCGACCACGCCGACATGGTCCTCACCAACCCACCCTTCGGCAAGAAAAGCTCTATAACAATCTTCAATGGCTCCGATAGGGTCGAACGCCAGACCCTGAGCTATAAGAGGGAAGACTTCTGGGCAACGACCTCAAACAAGCAGCTCAACTTCCTCCAGCACGTCAAGAGCCTCCTCAAGATCAATGGGAGGGCGGCGATAGTTGTACCCGACAATGTCCTCTTCGAAGGCGGGGCTGGCGAGACGGTAAGGAGGAGTCTACTTCACGAGTGCGATGTCCACACCCTCCTGAGGCTTCCCACCGGGGTCTTTTATGCTCAAGGTGTCAAGGCCAACGTCCTCTTCTTCGACCGGAAGGGCGCGAGCAAGACTCCGTGGACGGAGCGGCTCTGGATCTACGACCTCAGGACCAACCAGCACTTCACCCTAAAGACCAACCCTCTCAGCTATGAGGACCTCCAGGACTTCATCAGGTGCTACAACCCTGACAACAGGTTCGAGAGGAAGGAGACGGATAGGTTCAGGTCTTTCACCTACGCCGAGCTGATGCAGAGGGACAAGGTCAACCTGGATATCTTCTGGCTGAAGGACGAAAGCCTCGAAGACTCCGAGAACCTCCCTGAGCCCGAGATCCTTGCCCAGGAGATCGTCGAGAACCTCCAGTCGGCCCTGGAGCAGTTCAGCAGCATATACGAGGATCTGGCGGAGAAAGAGGTCTCGGAGCAGTCCTGATAGATCAATTCACGACGGCCATCAGCGGGGCGCTGGTGGCATTGGTCTGGCGGTGGGAGTGATCTTCTCGCCAGCGGCCGGATATGCGGGGCCAGCTCTGTGAGCATCGAAAAGCTTTTCGTCTGTCGGGACCATCTCCTCTTCAGGATGGAGACTAAGATGAGACTTAAACCGGTTTTGGCTTTGCTGATGCTGGCGGCGCTATCATCACCGATCATGGCGACGGATG
>NZ_JARFPL010000029.1:0-27853 GCF_029167205.1 Candidatus Methanocrinis alkalitolerans | reverse complement strand
GGTATGATTGGACGTCCACATCCATGCTACTTACCTTCGAGGTGCCTTGGATGCTATTATTAAAAAATGTTGTGGATATTTACAGAGAGAAATTCAGGACTTCTAAGTTCAAAACGCGGAATGTGGGTTAAATGTATGGTCAAAAACCATTGCCTGGCAAAGCATATAGCGGATGCTGCATGGAGCAAACTGATAGCTGCCACGTCTTACAAGGCAGAATGGGCCGGTAAACGTGTCGAACTTGTGAATCCTTCGAATACATCCAAAATATGTTCTGGCTGTGGTCAAATGGTCTTGAAAAGTCTATCCGAGAGGGTTCACCAATGCCCTTTCTGTGGCCTGACTCTGGACAGGGATCACAATGCAGCCATCAACATTCTCAGACTGGGGCTACAGTCTGTGGCGAAAGCCTAGATGCCCCCGACTTAAGTCGGGGGAGTAGTCACTGTGCGTTGAAGGTCCGGCCGGCGGGATCTCCTACTTCCCCGTCACTGGGACGTACTCAACGCCGGGCCTCCGCCTCGCCACCTCCATCCTGAAGAGCTTCATCAGGTCGTAGACCTCGCCGGGGACGTCGGTCTTGACGCAGTCGCCCAAAAGCTTCGTCGCGTCCTCGGCCAGGAAGGGGTGATCGTGGGTGTACTTGCCTGAGACGAACTCCTCGACGATGACGTCGGCATTCTCCCCGTCACACTTCCCGTCCAGGATAGTCCGCACGAGCCCCTCTATCTGGCTGAGGGCCTTCTCCGCCTGGTCGGCGAGGATTATCGTCTTGTCGTCCACCTCGTCGATCTTCTTCTTATCCATCAGCTTAACCAGGGAGGTGGCGGGGTAAGACCCGGTCTGGTCTCCGAGCTGGGGGTCGACGGGGCCCAGGGCGGCGTGGGGGTCCATGATGATCTCGTCGACGGCGAGGGCGATGAGGGTCCCGCCGGACATGGCGTAGTGGGGGATGATTACGGTCTTCTTCGCCGGGTGGGCCTTGAGGGCGAGGGCGATCTGGGTGGCGGCGAGGGCGAGGCCGCCGGGGGTGTGGAGGATCAGGTCGATGGGGACGTCCTTTGGGGTCGTCCTGATGGCCCTCAGAACCTGCTCGCTGTCGTCGATGTCGATGTACCTGGCCAGGGGTATCCCCAAGAAGCTCAGGACCTCCTGCCGGTGGATGAGGGTGACCACCACCGACTTCCTCTTCTTGCCCATCTTGACGAGGAGGGCTCTCCTCGACTTCTCCAGGTACCTCCTCTGGAGCATGGGGACGAGGAAGAGGATCAGAAAGAAGATTACCCATATGTTGCTCAGGAGGGCTTCCGGGACGACCTGGAGGAGGAGAGGATCGGGCATCGGGTTATAGAGCCACGGAATTCTATTTAAAATTTGTTGATCCAATGGTTATGATGTGACAGAAGAATCGAAAGGTAAAGAGATAGCGATAGGATCTGGAGATCCGGCGCCAGGCTTCTGCCTCCACGACCAGGACGGAGGGCAGGTCTGCCTTGGGGATCTCTTGGGAAGGTGGATCGTTCTCTACTTCTATCCCAGGGACAACACCTCAGGATGCACGAAGGAGGCCGTCGACTTTTCATCCGCGATCGGTGATTTTCGGTCCCTGGGAGCCGAGGTTCTGGGCGTCAGCCCCGACTCCACCGAGAGCCACAGAAAGTTCAAAGATAAGCACGGGATAGCGGTCTTGCTCTTGAGCGACCCCGACCACCGGGTCCTCTTGGCCTACGGCGCCTGGGGGACTAAGAAGATGTACGGCAAGGAGCACCAGGGGGTCATCAGGAGCACATTCATCATCGACCCTGCCGGGCACGTCGTCCGGATCTGGAGGAGGGTCCGGGTGAAGGGGCACGTCGACGAGGTTCTGGGGGAGATGAGATCCCTCGCCGCCGGAGAGTCCGGGGAGGGATGAAGGAGGATGGCCTGAAGATAAGAGGGCGGGTAGGTGATGGATCGTCGGGGTGAAAATGGGGAAGGTTTTAAGCCCCCGCCGCCGTCCTGCTTCATCGGTTTAGGAGGAATATCGTTTGCTCGAAAGGCTCAAGAGATCTCTACTGGAGGCGCCGATCTACAAGAGAGGCGACTACAACTACTTCATCCACCCGATCACCGACGGCGTCCCCGAGGTGAGGCCGGATCTGATCAGGGAGGTGGTAACCCACATCATCAGGACGGCGAACCTGGACGTCGATAAGATCGTCACCATCGAGGCGATGGGGATCCACATAGGCACAGCCCTCTCCCTCTTCACCGACATACCCCTGGTGATCATCAGAAAGAGAAAGTACGGCCTCCCCGGGGAGATAGAGGTGAGCCAGGTCACAGGCTACTCCAAGGGGGAGCTCTACCTCAACGGCATATCCCCCGGAGATAGGGTGATCGTCGTCGACGACGTCGTAAGCTCCGGGGGGACGGCTCTTGCGACCCTGGAAGCGCTGAAGGCGGCAGGAGCCGAGGTGGTGGACCTAGTCGCTGTTATAGAGAGGGGCAAGGGGGTCGAGAGGCTGAAGAGCCACGGCTACACCATCAAGACTATGTTGAGGGTCGATGCCGACGAGCGCGGGGTCAGGATCCTGGAGTAGGGCTTTGGAAGGCAGGAGGATCTTTCCGGGCGGCGAGGGCTTTGGGGACTAGGGAGGAACTCTCCGCCGAGACGGAGAAATGGCTGGAAAGAGCCCGGGCGGAGGTGGAGACGGTCTCGGCCCGGGGAGATGGAGGGGAGAGGTTTCTTTCCAACATAAAGGCCTACATATCCGACTGCCGGTACTTTGCCGAGAAGGGCGATCTGATCAGGGCCTTTGAGGCGGTCATCTGGGCTTGGGCCTGGATCGAGATCGGCCTGGAGGTGGGAGTCCTCGTCAAGAAGGGCGATGTCGGAGGGGTCGATACGTCCCTCTGACCGCATAGGGACGAATTGACAGCAAGAGTGGTGAGGATCTCGCCCGTCAGAAATCGACGACGATGGTTCTCCCCTCCAGGACGTCCTCTTCGCTCACATCCACCCCTCTTGCTTCGCCACCAGCGACGTCCAACAGGGGTCCCAGGAGATAGGGGCCCACCGAACTCACACCATCTGTCACTTCAGTCGAATAGGGGACGACGATCTCGTAGCGGCCGTCCACAGGCATCGCTGAGCTATGGTACTGGAAACTTCTCCCCTGGTTTGATCTCATCTCCAGGATCAATCCCATGGGTTCGCTGTAGGGGGTCGTCCCCGTGATCTTCGCCCCCTCGACCCCCTCGAAGACCTTGACCTGGCTGACGGGGAAAGTTAGCCCATCGGTGGTCTGCGACTCGTATATTAGACGGAAGTGTCCCAGGGTTGAGCCGTCGAGGAGATGAAGCTTCGCCAGCATAGTCTTCATGAACCTGGCGAAGTGATGATAGCTGACGATATCCGAATCTTTGGATATCTGGACGTAGCTGCCGGGATCTTCATCGATCCAGCGAGCCAGGAAGGGGAGCTTTCTATATACTATTTTTTGTGATGTTATCACGTATCGCACGCCTCTTGCATCGGCTATGGATATGGCAGCTTCTTCGTTCTCTGAAAGGAGAAACCGTGCAGAGTCCTCTGCTCCGGCCTGGAAGTTGTTCGCCACCACCGGCCTCTCCGACTGATACAGGATCCAGTTGCCATAATCCCACCAGCTCATTACGCCGTAGTCTCCGGCCATGACGGGGGTATCAAACCCTTCGGTGGGAGGGGTATTCTCTTTGAGCCAGATGAGGGTTTCATGCCAGTCTCCGGATATCGCGGGCCTATACTCGGCGATCCCCGGAATGCTTGCTGCAGCAGGGAGGAGAAGGATCAAAAGGAAGATGCCAATGCCCGCCTCCCGCGCCTCAGAATCGACCTTCTCAAGACGGACCGAGGATCTGACCCTTTCTCCCACCCAGAAGAAGAGAAGGCAGACCAAGATCGCCCCGCTGATGGAGAAGAGGAATAAGAATCGGGCTTGTGAGACCATCATCGCCGTGGAGAATAGAGCCCAGACGAGAAACAGCATCTGATCTCTCCTGAAGCCTGATTGTTGGATGGTGAAGATCAGGATAACGAGCCCCGCGAGGGCGAAGAGGAGGCCCAGGCCTGGGAGGGAGAAGATGTTATAAACGCTGAATATCGGCATCGCCTCTTCTATCCCCACCCTTGCCAGGTCGCCTCCGCCGAAATATCCGATACCGCTCCTGAAGAGCGAGCGGATCTCCCCGCCGACGCCTATCGTGTAGCTCAAGATGAAGGCGATATAGGAAGATGCTGCGACGGTGGGGAGAAAAGCCTGCCAAGGCAGATTCTTTATGAAGAAGAGACGCGAGAGGACGAAGAAGAAGGCGAGGGCTGCCATGGATCCGACGGCTCCAAAGAAGGAAGGTTTGAGCCACGGCTCATCCCAGAAGGGGAGCAAGAGGAGGAGGGCGACCCCAAAGGCGGCGGCCAGGGGGAGGATCGTCTCTTCAGAGGACCTTCCTTCCTTGAGGTCCAGGGCTATCTGGAGGGCTCCATAGACGAGGAGTGCGGCCATATATGCCGGGGTCCCGAGCCAGGTATAAGCGGTGGCGGCGATGAGAACCCCCGCCGGTACCGCGTACTTTGGCCATCGATTCCTCTCCGTCAGGGCGTAAGCGAGGAGGAGCAGAGCCCCCAAAAAGAAGAGCAGCTCCAGTGGATCGTGATCTGGCAACCCAAAGATCGTCCTTGCGATATGTTTCGAGTCTATCGCCAATAGGAAGGCCGAGAGGAGGGCCACCTTCGTCCCGAAGAGCTTCTTGGCCAGGAGGTAAAGGGCGACGATCATCAGCGATCCCAGAACTGGTGGGGCGACGGCTGCTGCCATATCCACGGCCTGGGAGGATCCGCCTAATAGGAGGGAGAATGCAGCTATCATCTGATCGAAGAGGGGGGGCCATGTCAGATCCAGACCGTGGGGATGGTTCAGGTAGGAGTCAAACCAGAGGGTGGAAGGAAAGTTCTCGACGGTATAGACTATTCTCCTCATGTGATAGAAGGAGTCGTAACTGAAAAACTGGATCCCTCCCTCGACAAAGGCGTTTCTTGCTGGAACCAGCCTCAAAAAGAGCGCCAGGAGGAAGGCTGCCAAGACTCCCCAAAGCTCGCGTGATCTCCCCCTCGCGATGTGTGATCTCTCCCTCGCCATATTAGGATTGGGATCACAACCGCCGTTCAAATAAGTTTCTATTTTATGCTCGAGAAGATGGCTCCAACAGTTCCACCGCAGCGATCCCAGCACAACGGCCAGAACGAGGTGGAATGCGGCGGCTCCGCTGCAAACCCCGGCCCCGCCATCGGACTATCCAAGATAAGGGACCCCGATCCCCTCCACAAAAGCATAATTATACCAGGTATGCGTCAAAACCCATCTTCAGAGCATGTTGGTCATACACGCAATCTGGGACGGCGGCAGCCACTACCTCTGGGCGGAATCATCGGCGCTTCCCCGTTCAGCTCCGCCCTCGAGGGGAAGACGACCCAAAAGGCCTAAACCAAAACCCCACCCCTTCGCCATCCCAGAAGAGATGCTCAAAGACGAGATGGCGGCCATCTTCGGGATGAAAACCCCAGGCGTTAAGACGATCATATGCAGCCTGCCTTCCACCAAGAAGGGCCCTCTACCATCCCCGTGGCTCATCAAGGAAGATAGCGCCGATGAGGTGCTCTCGGGCCTATCCCCGTGGCAGATCGACGCCCTCGCCTTCGACCCCCGCGCCGCTTTCGTCATGCTCCTCGATCTCCCCGTCCATCCGCCTCCCGGGATCGTCTTCGCCAGCTCCCTCCGGTTCTGGATCGCAGCTGCGAGGTTCTCCCTTGAATTGATCGCCCGCGAACAGTTTGCTCCCGCGATAAGGGATGGCGCAGCCCGCTGGACGCCGATAATAGACGAGGACGACCAAACTAGGGTCAAGTCCCTCGCTAAAGCCCTACCTCCAAGCTGCCTCGCCTTGGAAGAGGAGGGCCCGTCAAGAAAAAGATCGAAAGAAAAAGGGGGACCATCACCGTTGCAGCTCGTCGAAAGCTTCATCGACCTGACGACCGACGCCTTCGTCCGCTGGTCCCTCATCACCGAGAAGACAAAACTCGAACCCGACCTCGGCGGTCGGCCTCCCAAGGTCAAACCTCTGCCGCGCCAATTCCTCCGGGCTCTGGCCGGAGAAGACCCCGCCCTGAAAGCCCCATTGAAAGAGGTCACCGCCTTCTCTGAGAAGATCCAGCGCTGGCTGTCCCAGCTTAAGCCCCCATCCCCAAGGGCGCCTTTCCGCACCTGCTTCAGGCTGGACGCGCCCACGGGCCCGGCGGAGGCGAGCGACGGGATATGGCAGGTCCGCATATTCCTCCAGTCAAAAGACGACAAGAGCCTCCTCGTTCCCGCAGAAGAGGTCTGGAAAGCCCGGTCCAACACCGCCATCTTCCTCAAAAGAAAGATCAATAACCCCCAGGAACACCTCCTGGCAGAACTCGGAGCCGCATCCCGCATCTCCCCGGAGATCGAACGGTGCCTCCAAGATGCCTGTCCTGCGGCACTTGAGCTTCAAACCCATGAAGCTTACAGGTTTCTCCGGGAATCGGCGCCCCTACTGGAACAGAACGGGTTTGGGGTCCTCCTCCCATCCTGGTGGGAGAAGCGGGGCTCACGCCTCGGCCTGAAGCTGAAGCTTATTGATCCCGAGGACGAAACAGAAACCGACCCCCAGATAAGCCGGGGGCTCTTCGGCCTGAAGTCCATCGTGAAGTTCGACTGGGAGCTCGCCCTCGGCGATTCGACCCTCACCGAGGTGGAGCTGCGCGACCTGATCCACCTCAAGGTACCCCTCATCCAGGTCCGGGGCGAATGGGTGGAGCTGCCGCCGGAAGAGATCGAGACGGCGATCGGGTTCTTCGAGAAGAAGCGAAGAGAGGGAACTGACGCCATCTGCCTGGAGGAGGCGATCCGGCTGGGCCTGGGCGCCGAAATGGCCATCGAAAACGATCTTCCCGTCCTGAAGGTGGAGGCGGAGGGCCGGATCCGCGAGATGCTGAGCCGCCTCTCCGGAAAGGGCGAGATCGAGGCCGTCGACGTCCCCGCAAGCTTCATGGGAACCCTCCGCCCATATCAGATGAAAGGTCTCTCCTGGCTCAGCTATCTGCACCGGCTGAGGTTCGGGGCGTGCCTCGCCGACGATATGGGCCTGGGCAAGACCGTCGAGCTTATCGCCTTCCTGCTCCACCAACGGGCCATCGAAGATCTCCGGAGGCCGTCTCTTCTGATCTGCCCCATGTCGGTGGTGGGAAACTGGCAACGGGAACTGGACCGTTTCGCCCCATCCCTCCATGTCATGATCCATCACGGCGCAGACAGGCTGTCCGATAGTGAATTTGGGCAAGAAGCCGAACGTAACGATCTCGTCATCACCACCTACGCCACGGCTCAGCGGGACGAAGAGTCCCTATCGATGATCCGTTGGCAGAACGTCGTCCTCGACGAGGCCCAGAACATCAAAAACCCCGCAGCAAAACAGACGAAGACCGTTAAGAGGATCAAGGCCGACCAGAGGGTCGCCCTCACCGGAACGCCGGTGGAGAACCGCCTCTCGGAACTCTGGTCGATCATGGACTTCCTCAACCCCGGCTATCTGGGCCCCGCCAAGAGGTTCCACGAGACCTTCGCCCTGCCGATCGAGAGGTACCGGGACCAGCAACGAGCTGAACGCCTCCGGCGGATGACCCAACCCTTCATCCTGCGGCGTCTCAAGACGGACCCGTCCATAATCAGAGACCTCCCCGACAAAGTCGAGACGAAGGTCTACTACCACCTCACCTCAGAACAGGCGACCCTCTACGGGGCCGTCGTTGAAGATATGCTGGAAAAGATCGAATCTTCGGCGGGGATCGAGCGCAGAGGCCTGATCCTCGCAGCCCTCACCAAACTCAAGCAGATCTGCAACCACCCAGCTCTATTCCTCCAGGACGGAAGTCCTCTGGACGGCCGCTCCGGAAAACTGACCCGCCTCGAAGAGATGCTGGAAGAGGTCCTGGCATCCGAGGACAAAGCTTTGATATTCACCCAGTTCGCGGGGATGGGCGCCATGCTGAAGCACCATCTTCAGGAGAAGCTCGGCTGCGAGGCTCTATTCCTCCACGGAAAAACCCCTAAGAAACAGCGAGATGCGATGGTCCAGCGGTTCCAGTCCGGGCAAGACGGGCCGCCCTTCTTCATCCTCTCCCTCAAGGCAGGAGGCTTCGGCCTCAACCTCACCGCCGCAAGCCGCGTATTCCACTTTGATCGGTGGTGGAACCCCGCGGTGGAGAACCAGGCGACCGACCGAGCCTTCCGGATAGGCCAGCATAAGAACGTCTTCGTCAACAAGTTCGTCTGTATGGGCACCCTGGAGGATAGGATCGACAGGATGATCGAGGATAAAAAAGAGCTTGCAGAGGCGGTCATCGGCACCGGCGAGGGGTGGCTGACGGAGCTATCAACTGAGGATCTCCGCAACGTCCTGACCTTGAGATGTGATGCCGTAGAGGATTGATTCGCGGGAGATGATCGATGATGAGCGGCTACTGGGGATACTATGAGCCTCGAAGGCCCAAAGAGGTCGAAGATGGGATCAAGGCGAAGAGCAGACGCGGCGCCATCGGTGAAAAGTGGTGGTCGAAACGATGGGTAGCCCTCCTCGAATCCTTCAATATGGGGGCGAGGCTGGGGCGAGGCCGCTCCTATGCCAGGAAAGGCCAGGTAATATCCATCGAAGTCCAGAAGGGGCTTGTTAGATCCAAGGTCCAGGGGGTCCGGTCAAAACCTTACGATATCGAGATCAGGTTTGCGCTCATCGCCGATGATGACTGGGAGAAGGCGATCGAAGCCATGGGATCGAAGGCGATCTTTGCAGCTAAACTCCTCTCCGGAGAGATGCCAAAAGATATCGAGGACGCCTTCAGCGATGCGGGATGTTCACTATTTCCAGGAAAAAAGGATATCAAGACCGATTGCTCCTGCCCGGACTGGTCAAACCCCTGCAAACACATCGCAGCGGTCTATTATATAATGGCAGAGAAGTTCGACGACGACCCGTTTCTGATATTTAAGCTGCTGGGAAGGACAAAGGAGGAGATCATCGAGGCTCTCCGAGAACGGCGGGCATCAACTCTGTCGGCGGAGGAAGTCGAAGCTGCGGACGACGCCCCCCCGGATCTGGATGAGAGCCCCCTTGAAGAACGGCTCGATCATTTCTGGGAATTCGGCGACGAGCTTCAATTGGTGGCGCCCCGTCCTCGACCCCCTGAGGTTTCCTGTGCAGTCCTCAAACGGCTCGGTGACGCGCCCTTTTCTATCGATGGATCCAACCTCGCGTCCAATCTTCCAAGAGCGTACGAGGTGGCAGGTCAGGCGGCGCGAAAGATGGCTGCCAAGAACGGTGCCCTGGATTTCGCCTGAAGGCCGAGGCCCGAATTCGGCGGCGCCTTCGCATCAATCTATTCAAGAAAGAACTCAGGCCGGATTCCCGCGACTTCAGTTGTGGGAGGAGGCTGTACTTATTCTCCTGCCTCGTTAGACAAAAATATATTTATGGCTGAAAGATCAACATTGACATGATGGTAGATCAGGTATTAACCGTTCGGTGTAAGCCGAATCCATCAGATGGGCAGATCAACAGTATCGAATATACTCTGAAAGCTTTTGCCGACGCTTGCACCTGGATCAATCAGAACGTCGATCCGAAGGTTAAGGGCGGGATTAAGATGCAGTACTTGATCTACCAAGATGTAAGGGAGACGTTCGGACTATCTGCGAACTTAACTATTCAGGCTATAAGACGAGTAGCCTCGAACCGCAAAACTGCTGGTAAGAACAAGATCGAAGAGTGTGAACTACCCTACCCTAAAGGGTAGGGCTTCCCACTTCATCGCCAAGACTTGAATCACATAATTCGTGTGAAAAATGGAAATATTGTGTAGCTTAAACTCCTTAACCGATGACCCATTAAATCGGATCAAATCTAGATGACGCATAATTCGTGTGAAAAATGGAAATATTGTGTAGCTTAAACTCCTTAACCGATGACCCATGGAGACCATTTCGCCCAACTGAGAACCGACCTCCAACGTAAAGCCTCGAAGGGCACAAGAAGTTCCAGACGGAGATGTAGGCAACTTCTGAAACGGCTGTCGGGTAAGGAGCAAAGGTTCCAGAAATGGGTTAACCATGGGATCAGCAAAAGTATAGTTCAGAGTGTCATTGAAACCGAGTCTGCGGTCGCATTGGAAGATCTGTCAGGGATCAGGCAAACCTCCAATCGTCGAATAAAATCGCTGCACAAGTGGGCGTTCTACCAGCTTAAGGAGTTTGTGAGCTACAAGGCTCTAGCTGCAGGTATCCCGGTAATTTTGGTAGAAGCTGCCTACACAAGCAAGACCTGTCATCGGTGTCATCGTATAGGGGATAGGAAAGGGAAAGAGTTTTCCTGTCCTTCGTGTGGATGGTGTGGTGACGCGGACTTTAACGGTGCTCGAAACATTGCAGATCTTGGGGCTGTTGTAAACCAGCCTGGAGGCCCGGGGTTGTTCTGCCTAACTATGGCAGAAAAGATTCCAGGGCTACAGAAAGCCCCCCTCTTCAGAGGGGGGTAGTTTACAAGCAAAAAAGCTTATCCCCAGGGACTCTGGTCTTGATTTGTGTCACTTGTTAGCCTGGTCATCCCCGCCATGGACGAGGAGGAGGCGATCGGAGAGTGCATAAGCCGGGCGATGGACGTCTTCGATGCGATGGGGATCGAGGGGGAGGTGATCGTGGCGGACAGCTCCTCGGACTCGACGCCAAAGGTCGCCCTCTCCCTCGGGGCGGTGGTGGTAAAGCCGGAGAAGCTGGGGTACGGCAACGCCTACCTGGCGGGGTTTGCCCGGGCCCGGGGCGAGTACATCGTCATGATGGACGGGGATCTCACCTACGACCCCCGCGAGATGGACGAGTTCATAAAGCTCCTGGAGAGGGGAGAGGCTGATCTGGTCATGGGGACGAGGCTCAAAGGGACCATAGAAGAGGGGGCGATGCCCGCCCTCCACAGGTATGTAGGTAACCCCCTCCTCACCCGGATCCTCAACCTCCTCTTCGGGGCAGGGATCTCCGATGCCCACTGCGGGATGAGGGCTATGACGAGGGGGGCTCTCGACGGGCTCCACCTCCGGGCCGGGGGGATGGAGTTTGCCTCGGAGATGGTGATAGAGGCCTCACGAAAGAAGCTTCGGATAAGGGAAGTCCCCATAACCTACTCCCCGCGGAAGGGGGCCTCGAAGCTGCGATCCTTCTCCGACGGCTGGAGGCACCTGCGGTTCATGATGCTTTATCGGCCGGGTCCTTTCCTCCTCTTTCCGGGGTCTGTAGCCCTGGTCATCGGCCTTGCTTTGACCCTCTTCGTACTGATCCAGGAGCCGAGCCGGGAGCTGAGGATGCACTCTCTCATCCTGGGGTCGATGCTCCTTTTGATCGGTTATCAGACCCTCCTCTCGGGGATCTACATCGCTGCCTTCGGAAAGGCCTATGGGGTGGGTGGAGAGGGCCGCCTTGCAAAGAGCCTCACAAGCTACCACTCCCTGGAGAGGGAGCTCATCGTGGGGACGGTTCTTTTATCGGCTGGAGTGATCCTGGGGCTGAAGGTGATACTGACCTGGATGGAGGCGGGATACGGATCCCTCCAGGAGATGCAGGAGTCGGTGATGGCGATGGTCCTGACGATAATGGGGATTCAGACGGCGTTCTCGGCGATCTTCATAAGCCTCCTCCTCCTCAACTCCGATGAAGGAAGGGAGGGATGAGCCGGGCGGGGTGATGGAGCCTGGGAGGTCTGCAAGATGAGAGGAAAAGATAGAAGAGTCCCGGGGCGACCATGAAGATCGCTTATATCCACGACGTAATTTACCCTCACGTCAAGGGAGGTGCGGAGAAGAGGGTCTGGGAGATATCCCGGAGGCTGGCGGAGAGGGGGCACGAGGTGACCATCTTCGGGATGAAATACTGGGACGGCGAGAGGGCAATCGAACGGGAGGGGGTCCGCCTGTGCGCCGTCTGCGACCCTATGGACCTTTACGTCGATGGGAGGCGGTCGATAAAGGCCGCGGTCATTTTTTCGTCGAGGCTCCTGCGCTCTTTCCGGGGGGAGTTCGACGTCATCGACGCCCAGCAGTTCCCCTACCTTCACTGCTTTCCGGCTAAGGTCCACTCCGTCCTGGGTAAGACGCCCCTCGTCATAACCTGGCATGAGGTCTGGGGCGACTACTGGCGCGAGTACCTGGGATGGAAGGGGATGGTTGGGGAGGGGATCGAGAGGCTCGCGGTCCGTCTCCCTGATAAGATAATCCCCGTATCGGAGATGGTGAGAGACGATCTATCAGCCCTGGGGGTGAACGGCGTGAAGATGGAGGTGGTGGCAAACGGCGTCGACCTTCGGAAGATCGACTCCGTCGAGGCCGCAGAGCCCTCATGCGACGTCATCTACGCCGGGAGGCTCTCGGCCCACAAGAGGGTAGACCTCCTCATAGAGGCGGTGGGGATCGCCAAGAAAGATCTGCCCGAGATCAGGTGCTGTATCGTCGGGGACGGCCCTGAGAGGGAGAAGCTCGCAAGGCTGGCAGAGGAGCTGAAGATCCAGGAGAACGTCGATTTTTTGGGGTTTCTCGACTCAGAAGAGGAGGTGACGGCGAAGATGAAGTCCTCGAAGGTCTTCGTCCTCCCCTCCATGAGGGAGGGGTTCGGCATCTCTTTATTGGAGGCGAACGCCTCCGGCCTTCCGGCCGTAGTCGTCGATGCAGAGAGGAGCGCCGCAGCAGCCCTCATCAAGGAGGGGGTGAACGGGGTATTATGCGATCCGTCGGCTCCATCTATGGCGTCGAAGATGATAGATCTTCTCAGTGACGGCTCCTATAAGAAGATGGCCAGAGATTCGAAGGAATTTGCAAGAGGCTACGACTGGTCCGATATCGCGAGGAAGGTCGAAGGAGTATACGAGAGGCTCTAAATGGTGAAAAGATGAAGATCCTCATGACCCCGGCTCGCTTTCGCCCCTACACCGGCGGGGTGGAGAACTACGTATTCAGCCTATCTCGAGAGCTCGTCGGCCTC
The DNA here is from genome assembly GCF_029167205.1 of Candidatus Methanocrinis alkalitolerans. Taxonomy (NCBI): domain Archaea; kingdom Methanobacteriati; phylum Methanobacteriota; class Methanomicrobia; order Methanotrichales; family Methanotrichaceae; genus Methanocrinis; species Candidatus Methanocrinis alkalitolerans. The sequence goes on along the minus strand of NZ_JARFPL010000029.1, from coordinate 14,744 downwards.
GGCCACGAGGTGACCGTCCTCTGCGCAAACGAGCCGAAGTCGGCAGGGGAGGAGGTTCTGGAGGGGATCAGGGTTCGTCGGCTCCCCTACATCGGCAAGGTGGCGAATACGAACATCACCCCCAGCCTGCCGGTTGAGATCCTGAGGGAGGATTTCGACCTCCTCCACACCCACCTGCCCACGCCGTGGTCCGCCGACGTCAGCGCCATCGCCGCCGCTGCCAAAAGACGGCCCCTGGTTTTGACGTATTATAACGATATCGTCGGCGAGGGGTTTGCGGGACGGATCGCCCAGCTCTACAACGGGACGGGTTTGAAGCTGTTGCTGAGGATGGCTGCGAAGATCATCATCATACAGCCCGGCTATATAGACTCCTCCCCCCACCTCAGGAGCTTTCGCGATAAGATCGAGACGATCCCCGTGGGGGTCGATCTATCGCGGTTCAGCCCTACGGGGGATGCGACGGACGGCGGAACGCTCTTCTTTCTGAGCAGCCTCGACAGGTATCACAGCTACAAGGGATTGGACGATCTGCTCGAAGCGCTGGTTTTGGTGAAGGAGGACCATCCGGAAGTGAAGCTTTTTGTCGGCGGCAGTGGAGAGCTCCTGGGCCATTATCGTGGGATGGCGCAAGACCTGGGCATCGGAGACAGCGTCGAGTTCCTCGGTTTCATCCCCGAGGATATGGTGGCGAAGCATTATAACAGAAGCGACATATTCGTCCTCCCATCCAAATCGCGGTCCCAGGAGGGGTTCGGGATGGTCGCGCTGGAGGCCATGGCCTGCGGAAGGCCGGTGATCTGCAGCAATATCGTGGGAGTCGCCGAGGATATCGAGGAGAATGGGGCCGGTTTGACCGTCGAGCCCTCAAACCCCAGAAAGCTCGCCGGGGCTATAATCCGTCTCCTGAAGGACGGGCCAGTTGCGAAGGAGATGGGATCTGCAGGCCGCAGGCTGGCGGTGGAGAAGTACGGGTGGAGTACGGTCGCTGAAAGGGTCGAGGGCGTCTACGAGGAGCTGGTCGCTCCTCGGCGACCCGGATGAAAAATTAGCAGATATATCTCAGGGGGTAGTTTGATGAAACTGAAGGATAAGAGCGTTCTTATAACCGGAATCAGCGGTTTTGTGGGGTCGAAGATGGCGAGGCGGCTCGTCGACGAGGGCGCGGAGGTCTACGGCCTTCAGAGGAGGAGGGCAGACGGCGTTCTTCCTCATAACCTCAAGAGACAGGGCGTAGGATCTCAGGTGAAGCTCCTGGAGGGGGATCTGGAGGAGATCTCAAGCATCGGCGCCGCCCTGACGGAGAGCGAACCCGATATCATATTCCATCTTGGGGCCCAGTCCTTTGTTCCCCGGTCCTTCGAGCGGCCCCTGGAGACGGAGGCGGCGAACTGCCAGGGTACGGCAAACCTCCTGGAGGCGATCAGGATAAAGGAGGTCGACCCCGTAGTCGTCTTCGCCGGGTCCAGCGAGGAGTACGGCCTGGTGATATCCTCCGAGGATCAGAATAGAAGGGCACAGGAGAAGTATGGTACGGTCTTTCCTGAGCCCGAAGAGATCCCGGAACTCCCCATAAAGGAGACGAACCCGCTGCGCCCCATGTCCCCCTATGCCGCGAGCAAGGTCTACGGGGACTATCTGATGAGAAACTACTTCCATTCTTACGGCGTCAAGGCGGTCGTATCGAGGGCCTTCAACCACGAGGGGGCCGGTCGAGGGATAATGTTCGTCACCTCCGTCGCGACGAGCCAGGTTATGAAGCTGAAACTTGGTGAAGCAGAGAAGATCAGGATCGGAAACGTCAACGCCTTCAGGGACTGGTCCCACGTCGACGACATCATCGACGGATATTTCCTCCTGGCCGAGAAGGGGAGGTGCGGCGACGTCTACAACCAGGGGTCGATGAGGACGAACTCTGTCATCAGCTACATCCTCCTGAGCCTCGAGGCTGCCGGGTATCCCGTCGACAGTATCGAGACCTTCCGGGGGGAGAAGGCGGTAGAGGGGCCGACAGAGCCGGACGGCTCTGAGATCTTCGGATCGAAGTTTCCCAAGACGAAGATCGACGGGATGCTCCTCCGGGGCGAGTTGGAGTTCGGGGCCGAGGACGGAGGGGTCCTGGCTCGCTCTGGGTCGGATAGGATCGCCATCGAGTTCGATCCGGAGAGGTTTCGGCCGGCGGAGGTTCCTATCCTATTTTCGGATACGGGCAAGATAGCCGGCCTTGGTTTTGAGGCGAAGAAGAGCCTCTCCGACATCATCGAGGACCAGCTGAACCACTACCTCTCCGAGACGGAGCGTCAGGGATGGAGTTGAAAGGTGCGAAACCGGCCCCGGTGGTCTTATGAGGATCTCGGTTGTCGGCGGGGGATACGTCGGCCTGGTTTCCGCCGCCTGCTTTGCGCAGCTAGGCCATTCCGTCGACCTCATAGAGATCGATGAGGGAAAGGTGGAGGCGATCAACGCTGGAAAGCCGCCCATCTACGAAAAAGGGCTGGGGGAATTATTATCCAAGCACGTCGGGGTAAGCCTCTGCGCCGGCGCCGGCTACCATCGGGTCTGGGATACTGATATCTCTTTCATATGCGTAGGAACGCCCCCGGGGCCCGACGGCAGCGCTGATCTATCCATGGTGGAGGAGGCGAGCAGGTCTTTGGGGGAGTCTCTGCAGGAAGGTGGGGGTTATCACGTCATAGTGGTGAAGAGCACCGTCCCCCCCGGGACCACGGAGAGGCTGGTGATGCCGACCGTAATAAGACATTCTGGCGGCGCTGGTGAGAGGATAGGGTTTGCCATGAACCCGGAGTTTCTGAGGGAGGGGCTGGCGGTCCAGGATTTCATGAACCCGGACAGGATCGTGGTGGGAAGCTCGGATCCGAAGGCAGGAGATATCGTGGAATCTGTCTATGCCGGATTGAACGCGCCGGTGTTGAGAGTCGGCCTATCGGCCGCTGAGATGATCAAGTACGCCTCCAATGCCATGTTGGCTACCAAGATATCCTTCTCCAACGAGATGGGGAACATCTGCAAGCGGCTCGGGGTGGACGTATACGAGGTCATGAAGGGCGTGGGGATGGATCACAGGATCTCGCCCCATTTCCTCAACGCCGGAGCCGGCTTTGGTGGAAGCTGCTTTCCCAAGGACGTCACTGCCATGATACGCCTTGGAGAGAGGCTCGGTGAGGATCCCGTCCTTTTGAAATCCGTGATCGAAGTAAACGAACGCCAGCCCCTCAGGTTGGTGGAGCTTATGGAGAAGAGAACAGGACCTCTGGCGGGAAGAGAGGTGGCGGTATTGGGCCTCGCCTTCAAGAACGATACCGACGACGTCCGCGATTCCAGGGCCGTGCCGGTGATCGAGGAGCTGCTGAGGAGGGGCGCCCGGGTCAGGGCTTACGACCCTCTCGCCGCCGCCAACATGCAACGGATCGTCCCGGATATAGAATATTGCGATAATGCCGCCGGGGCTTTGAGGGGCGCAGACGGCTGCCTCATAATGACAGAATGGCCAGAGTTCAGTCGGCTGGACGAGGAGTTCGGCCTGATGAGGTCCCGGGTGATCATAGAGGGGAGGAAGATCCTTTCGTGTGAGGGCGCTGAGGGGATCTGCTGGTAGGAAAGCTGCCAATGCCTAACGTTTATCAGAATAGTACCCTGGTCGAGATGATGGGCGGAAACGACAGGGGTTTGAAGCGATGGCTTTGAAGGTGGCGGTATTCGTCGATTACATCGGAGCCGTCGGCGGAGGGGAGAGGGTAGCTTTGACCCTGGCCCGGGCCCTGGGGGGCGACGTGATCACAACGGATGTCAACCTTGAGTCGGTGAAGAGGCTCGGATACGAGGACGTCCGTGTCGTCAGCCTCGCAGAGACGATCAAAACCCCTCCCCTGAAGCAGATATCAGCCTCCGCGATCTTCAGAAGGTGCGACCTCTCGGAGAAGTACGACTTCTTCATCTTCACCGGCAATTGGTCCCATTACGCGGCAAAGAGGCATAAGCCCAACCTGTGGTACTGCTATTCTCCGGCGAGGGCCTTCTACGACCTGAGGGGGTCTGTCATCTCCCGCCAGCCTAACCCCGCTCTCAGAGCCCTAGCCGCTCTCTGGATTGACCTGCACAGGAGATTCGATCAGCGGTCTGTAGAATCGGTGGACAGGATAATTGCCATCAGCACCAACGTCCAGAGGAGGATAGAGGAGGCTTATGGCCGAAGTTCGATCCTGATCTATCCGCCTGTAGATGTTGCGAGGTTCAGGTTCGAAGAGTGCGGCGACTTCTGGCTCTCGGTGAACAGGATCTACCCGGAGAAGAGGATAGATCTGCAGTTTCAGGTCTTTGGGTCCCTTCCGGAGGAGAGGCTGGTGGTGGTGGGGGGCTATTCGAAGGGGGACCACGCCACAAGGTATTGCAGAAGGCTCATGGAGACGATCCCCGAGAACGTAACTATGTTGGGCGAGGTCTCTGACGAAGAGCTGACCGACCTGTACGCCCGGTCCAAAGGCTTAATATGTACTGCATTGGACGAGGACTTCGGCCTCACTCCCGTCGAGGCTATGGCAAGTGGAAAGCCGGTGATAGCGGTCAAGGAGGGGGGTTTTCTGGAGTCGGTGATCGATGGCGTCACCGGCAGGCTCGTGGAGGCCAGGTCTGATAGAATCGCAGAGGCTATCCGCGAGATATCAAAGGAAGGCTGCCTTGCCTACAAAGATGCCTGTCGAGAGCGGGCTGAGGATTTCTCGGAGGAGACTTTCATAAGGTTGATTAAGGATGAGATCTCGGAGGTCATCGACAGAGCTTGAGGAGATTTAGGAGGATATGAATTGAGCGTTCTTGTGACTGGAGGGGCCGGGTTTATCGGTTCAAACCTCACCGAGGAGCTTCTCGCTTCCGGGGAGGATGTGATCGTTTTAGACAATTTGACCACCGGAAGCCTCGAAAACCTGGAGGGATTGTCCGGGAACTTGAAGGTCGTAGAGGCGGGCTGTCCGGAACTGACAAAACTCGATATAAACCCCAGGGCCATTTATCATCTGGGGGTCCCGTCATCTTCGCCAATTTACAAGAGCGACCCCCTGCTGGTGGGCGAGGCGATCAACGGGATGATCGCCGTCCTGGAGCTGGCTAAAAAGACCGGCGCCCGGGTCGTCTACGCCTCCACCTCCTCCCTCTACAGCGGCCAGACGCCGCCCCACCGGGAGGATATGGAGGTCTTCGTCACCGACTACTACACCGAGGCGAGGCTCTCGATGGAGAGGATGGCAGAATTGTACCGAAAGCTCTTCGGCGTCGAAGCCGTCGGGATGAGGTTCTTCTCCGTCTACGGCCCCCACGAGACGGCAAAGAAGCAGTACGCCAACATCGTAACCCAGTTCCTCTGGGAGATGATGGCGGGGAGGGCTCCGGTCATCTACGGAGACGGGACCCAGACCCGGGACTTCACATACGTCAAGGACATAACCCGGGCTTTAAGGCTCGCCATGGAGAGCGAGTTCTCAGGAGCCCTGAACGTAGGGACGGGGAAGAGCTACAGCTTCAATGAGGCCGCCGAGATCCTGGCGGGGGATTTGGGGCTTGACCTCAAAGCCGAGCACGTCGATAACCCCATTAAAAACTACGTCCAGGACACTTTAGCCGACACCAGAAAGGCGGAAGAGGTGCTGGGGTTCAAGGCCGAATATACCCTAAGAGAGGGGATAAGGGAGATCATCAAGTACTATGGAGCCTCCGGCTAGGCGAGGGGCTCTCTCGCGTCGAGGAATCGGACAAAAGAGGAAGATCGAGGTCCCAGATTGATCACTCCAGGCCACCTAAAAGAGATATATGGATATCGAGACCTGATACTGAGGCTCGCCTGGAGCGACTTCAAGCTCCGGTACAAGAACTCGGTCCTGGGCTTCTTCTGGTCGCTACTGGAGCCGCTTCTGATGCTCCTGGTCCTCTACGTAGTATTCAGCCATCTGATGAGAATCCAGGTCGAATACTACCAGCTCTTCCTCCTCCTGGGGATAGTCATGTGGAACTTCCTCGACCGGGGCACGTCCATGGGGATGTTCGGGATCGTGGGTAAGCCCGGCCTCGTCCAGAAGGTCTACTTCCCCCGGGACCTCCTCATCATATCCGCCTGCACTACGGCTCTGATGATGACCGCCCTCGAGTTTCTCGTCTTCGTCGCCTTCATGGCGGTCTTCAAGGTGTTGCCGGCGGGTCCGGTCCTCTACTTCCCCCTTATATTCGTCTTGCAGTTCGCCCTCATCTTCGGCCTCGCCCTCGCCCTCTCGGCGCTGAACGTCTACTTCCGGGACGTCCAGTTCATCTGGAGGGTGATCCTCCAGGCGGGGTTCTTTGCGACGCCGATAATTTACCCGATAACTATATTTCCCGCGAACCTTCAGAGCCTGGTGATGATAAACCCCATGGCGCGGATCATCACCATGTCGCGGGACTGCATCCTCTACGAGACGGCCCCAGCAATAGGCGACCTCGCCTACGTGGCGGCGGCGGCGGCGGTCGTCCTCGTCGCCGGCTACCTCATCTTCGACCGGCTGGAGCCGAAGTTCGCGGAGGAGATCTAGAGATGGCGATGACGATGGCGATGACGATGGCGGTGGCGATGGCGGCGGGCCAAGAGGAGGGGGCGGCTTAATGCGGGCGGTGGTGGAGGTGGAGGGGCTCTCGAAGACCTTCAGGATACCCCACGAGAGGAGGACGACGGTCTTTGAGACCCTGGCGGGGGCTTTCCGGAAGAACGAGTACGAGGTATTCAGCGTCCTGGAGGCCGTCACCTTCTCCATCGGCGAAGGCGAGTGCGTCGGGATCATCGGCGATAACGGCTCGGGAAAGAGCACCCTGCTGAAGGTGATCGCCAACATCCTGCGGCCCAGCGGCGGGACCGTCACCGTCCGGGGGAGGATGACCCCTTTCCTGGAGCTGGGCGTCGGATTCCAGCCCGACCTCACCGTCCGGGATAACGTTGCGATGTACGCCACCATCATGGGCCTCTCCAACGGCGTGATCCGCGAGAGGATCGACGACGTCATCGAGTTTGCGGGCCTCGGGAGGTTCGAGGACGCGAAATTGAAGAACCTCTCTTCGGGGATGCAGGTCCGCCTCGCCTTCTCGACGGCGATCCAGACCGATCCCGACGTCCTCCTCGTCGACGAGGTCCTGGCCGTCGGGGACATGGAGTTTCAGCAGAAGTGCTTCGAGGTCTTCAACCGGTATCGAAAGGAGGGGGTTACGACCCTCTTCGTCTCCCACGACCTGGGTTCAATTCGCAGGTTCTGCGACAAGACCCTCCTCCTCAGCCATGGCAGGCAGGTCGCCTTCGGAGACACCGGCGAGGTGATAGACTGGTACGTCAACGGTGGCGCGGGGTGGGGGAGGCTGGATATGTCGAGAGATCTCTAAAGTTGGATTAGAGGTGAAATGCCTTGGATAGGACCTTTGAGATCCGCGATGGAGAGATCGATGTCGAGGAGATTATGGACAGGATCAGGGAGAAGATTCGTAAAAGTAGGGTGGAGGGAGTCTATCCCGATAACGAGATTGAAGGAGTTCAATTTGCCTTAGAAGATCGAAGCCACGGGCAAGAGCCGATCTCGCTATCTTCCGATGCTAGAAGGCATCTCGATTATATCAACTTCAACTGGGATATCGAGAACAATGGATACTTAATAAGCTCCCACAGGCGAGTTGTGGGGAGGTTCCTGGTAACGGGGCGGCAGCTCGTCCACGGTGAGGTTCGAAGGTATTTAGACCCTACTATCTCTAAGCAGAAGGAGTTCAACGCCAGCGCCGTCGAGATATTCAGCGAAGTTGCACGAACTATCGAGCAGATCTCTGCGAGGATTTTAGATCTTGAGAATACGCTGCAAAAAGTGAGATCTGAGATGTCTCAATATCAAAAAGGCGATGAGTTATGCCAGGCCAAGTTCGACATTCTAGCGGCGATAGAAGCCGGAATAAGCCAGACGAGGTCCGAGATAAAGGATGAGATCGCAAAGCTCAATTCCGAGATCGAAGAAAGGATAGAATCAAAGGTGGGCCAATCTAGAGTCGAAATCGAAGCTGAGATGATCGAGATCAGAAGGAAGAACGATTTGAAGCCACCTTAAAACCTAACATGGAGATAATCCAGGTAATCGCGAATTTTTAAAAAAATCAAGTAATATATAGGGAGGATTTGAGATTTGAAAAAAAGAATTATCATATGTTGTAATGCGTACCCGCCGAACTTCATAGGGGGAGCAGAGATCATCGCCCACGAACATGCAAAAATATTTAAAAGATTAGGCCACGAAATCGTCGTCTTCGCGGGTGATGTCCATATAGGCGGGGAAAGATATTCGATCTACCGAGACGTATACGAGGGTATAAACGTTTATAGGGTTTCATTGACCCACCAGGATTACAACCCAGAGTTCGTAAATTTCGCTAATAGAGATATAGAGGATAAATTTATACGAATTTTAGATGAATTTTTGCCTGATGTAGCACATTTTCATAACTTATTCGGACTTCCTCTCACATTCATACAAATAGCAAAAAGCAGAGGCATAAAGACCATTTTAACAGTGCACGACTACTGGGTTTTTTGCCTTAAAGGCACAACATTAAATCGGGTGGACGAGGTCTGCGATGATTGGACCCAATGTTCAGGATGTATGCCATTTATCAAAGATGATTATTGCAGAGTCTTTCCTTTGAAGATGAGAAGGGATTTCTTCGACCTTCAATTTCACGAAGTCGATGCCTTCATCTCCCCCAGTAAGTATCTAGCTGATGCTTGCATTCGCGCCGGAATGCCGAAAGAGAAATTCAACGTGATATCCAATGGGATCGATATTAAACGGTTTTCCAATATATCAAAAAAACCGATGGAAGACCGGGTTCGCTTTACTTTCATAGGTTATTTTGGCAAACATAAGGGGATCCAAACGCTCATAAAAGCGGTTTCCCTTTTAGAAAATAAAGATAAAATCTGTATTAATTTAGTTGGCAGTGGAGAACTTCTTAATATTTCTACACAGCAGGTAAGCGATATGAGACTGAATGGTTCGATTAAGTTCTGGGGCAGAATTCCAAATATCGAAGATGCTTATAGGGAGACCGACGTCTTTGTTCTACCATCCATATGGCCTGAGAATCAGCCGGTTACCATCATGGAGGCTATGGCGTCGAGAACGCCCGTTATCGCATCAGATATTGGAGGGAGTCGGGAACTCGTCGATGACGGAAAAACGGGCTACCTCTTCCAGGCAGGCGATCCTGTCGATTTGGCCGATAAGATGAATCGATTTATAAATAATCCTTTAAATATACATAAATTTGGTGAAAATGGATATAATAAAATAAAAGATGACACTCTGGATGCTAGCGTTGATAAAATTCTTCGAATTTACGATAGAAATGCTCCGGGTGGAGAGAGTTCTCCACAGGGAGAATTCTTGATCGCCTGCATCGGCGATCGCATCGATCCTGAATGCTTATTGGCGATGGCTGTATCTTCAATTTCAAAAGGATTTTGTCAGCCTCGGAGTCTGTTCGTAAAAAGCAACTGGCTCCAGGAAGATCAATTCGATTTGGTGAAGCTCATCTGGATAGTGGATAAAGAGGCGAAGCAAAATGATGATCTTGCCGTCTTCAAGGATGATATTCCCTTGCTCGTTCCAGAAGCAAATGAAGGTTTGAAGAGGCTATGTATTGACGGCAAACACGGATTATATTACAAGAATGCGACGGAAGCTGACGCGTGTATTCAATTCTTCAAATCTCGTTTGGCAGACGTATACCAAGGAACGTGATGCCTTGAATCAGAATATTTATAACAGATGGTCACTGAAGTCCGAAGAGGTAAGAATGATGTTGATTTTATCCTCGAGGCCATGGCGCCATCATATTGAAGAGAAATTCCAGGATATGTTCAACCACCCGATAAGACAAAATATCTCAATTGAGAAGTCCAGCATATCATCTATAGGAAGGAGGGCTTAATTCATGGTATCTATAGAGCGAAATAAAATCTTATGGGATAAAACCTATGATTGGAAGAACAGGGGTGATGAGTGGTCGGTGGAGTGGGGTGGTCCTGAACAGCAATGGAACTGGTCAATATTGCCCAGAATTCGCTCATTTGTGCCGACAGGGACCATTCTGGAGATCGCTCCGGGTTATGGCCGATGGACTCAGTTTTTAAAGGAGCTATGCAATGAGCTAATCGTAGTCGATCTATCAGAAAAATGCGTTACGAATTGCAGGAGACGATTTGGCAGTTCAACACATATCAGGTATCACGTAAATGACGGCAAATCTCTCTCCATGATACCTGATAACTCCGTAGATTTCGTTTTTAGCTTTGATTCCCTTGTTCATGCAGAAGCTGATGTTATTGAGTCGTATATCAATGAGATCTCAAAAAAGCTGAAAAGAGATGGAGTGGCCTTCATTCATCACTCCAATTTGGATGGTCTACTCCTTGATGTCGAGGCCGGTCATATGCGCGCCATCAGCGTATCAGCATCAAATTTTGAGAAATATGTTGAGAATGCCGATATGCGATGTATAAGTCAGGAAATGCTAAATTGGGTCGGCGGAGAGTATTTAATTGACTGTATTTCATTGTTCACGGGAAAGCAATCTAAGTGGTTAAGGCCTAATCAGGTCATCGAGAACAATAAATTTTCTTGTGAAGTAGAATATGTATTAAAGCTATCTAAAATATATCCCGCATCAACCGGTAAGGAGCTTCTGAGCCAACAGCCAGGTTCCTGGCTGAAGAAGCAGTGGAGAAGAGCCAGGACTTGGAGGAGAAGCGAGCAGATTATCATGAAGGGCTGCAATTTTATCGATGATATTAAACCTGAAGAATTAAGCGATGAAGATTGGATAAAGCTTGCGTATTTATGTCTCCTCCAGAGACGAATCGACAGTGTAGGGCACGAATATTGGCTAGATAAAATAGACAAAGGTGAATTTAATTATAAAGATTTGATAGATTCCATTGTGATATCTCCAGAGTATCTCATGCATTATAACGTCCCGTTTTCTGCGGTCCTACATAAAGCTCGGCAAAAATGGATAAAAGAACTTGAGCATTTTGATCGCATTTTGGATATTGGGGGGAGTTCTGGAAATACCGAATTGGGCGCTCTTATCGAATTGGGATATCCTCATAGGCCAAAGTCAATTGTGGTCTTCGATTTGCCAGAAGAAAAACAGTATTGGGGAAAGCCAAACGTGGGTCAAAGTAGATTATACGAATTTTCTTGGGGATCTATTGAATATATCCACGGATATGCAGAGGAAATATATACATATGAAACTCTACACAATAGAAATTTTGATTGCATCTTCATGGGACAAACGATAGAGCATATAGACCCTGATTCAATATCAACATTATTAAATTGGATAAATAATCATCTAAGACCGAAAGGAAGATTTGTTTTTGACACGCCAAATAGAAACTTAACCAAGATCCAATCTCCAAGCAAGTGGATCGACTCGGATCATAAGCATGAATACGCTCCTCAGGAATTAGAGCACCTCTTGATCGAGAATGGATTTGAGATAGTAAAAAGTTGGGGGATTCTAAACATGCCAATATCATATGCAACGAATGTATTCAATCCCCTAGAAGTCTATGAAACAGAAATGCTATCCGACAATGTAGAGTCTTCATACTGTTTCGCGTTTATGAGCGAAGTTCCGGATTGATTCATATAATTTTTTTCGCGTTGAGGATTTCGAAAAACCTAACCATAGCAATATTTATATAGTATTACTTTAAATTAAATCTCAAACGCAAGATCGAGATAGAGGTCCCAAATTGATTACGCCAGGCCACCTCCGGGAGATCTACGGATACCGAGACCTCATACTGAGGCTCGCCTGGAGCGACTTCAAGCTGCGGTACAAGAACTCGGTCCTCTCGGCTTCTTCTGGTCCCTCCTGGAGCCGCTCCTGATGCTCCTGGTCCTCTACATCGTCTTCACCAACCTCACGAGGGTTCAGGTGGAGCACTACCAGCTCTTCCTCCTCCTGGGGATAGTCATGTGGAACTTCCTCGACCGGGGCACGTCCATGGGGATGTTCGGGATCGTGGGTAAGCCCGGCCTCGTCCAGAAGGTCTACTTCCCCCGGGACCTCCTCATCATATCCGCCTGCACTACGGCTCTGATGATGACCGCCCTCGAGTTTCTCGTCTTCGTCGCCTTCATGGCGGTCTTCAAGGTGTTGCCGGCGGGTCCGGTCCTCTACTTCCCCCTTATATTCGTCTTGCAGTTCGCCCTCATCTTCGGCCTCGCCCTCGCCCTCTCGGCGCTGAACGTCTACTTCCGGGACGTCCAGTTCATCTGGAGGGTGATCCTCCAGGCGGGGTTCTTTGCGACGCCGATAATTTACCCGATAACTATATTTCCCGCGAACCTTCAGAGCCTGGTGATGATAAACCCCATGGCGCGGATCATCACCATGTCGCGGGACTGCATCCTCTACGAGACGGCCCCAGCAATAGGCGACCTCGCCTACGTGGCGGCGGCGGCGGCGGTCGTCCTCGTCGCCGGCTACCTCATCTTCGACCGGCTGGAGCCGAAGTTCGCGGAGGAGATCTAGAGATGGCGATGACGATGGCGATGACGATGGCGGTGGCGATGGCGGCGGGCCAAGAGGAGGGGGCGGCTTAATGCGGGCGGTGGTGGAGGTGGAGGGGCTCTCGAAGACCTTCAGGATACCCCACGAGAGGAGGACGACGGTCTTTGAGACCCTGGCGGGGGCTTTCCGGAAGAACGAGTACGAGGTATTCAGCGTCCTGGAGGCCGTCACCTTCTCCATCGGCGAAGGCGAGTGCGTCGGGATCATCGGCGATAACGGCTCGGGAAAGAGCACCCTGCTGAAGGTGATCGCCAACATCCTGCGGCCCAGCGGCGGGACCGTCACCGTCCGGGGGAGGATGACCCCTTTCCTGGAGCTGGGCGTCGGATTCCAGCCCGACCTCACCGTCCGGGATAACGTTGCGATGTACGCCACCATCATGGGCCTCTCCAACGGCGTGATCCGCGAGAGGATCGACGACGTCATCGAGTTTGCGGGCCTCGGGAGGTTCGAGGACGCGAAATTGAAGAACCTCTCTTCGGGGATGCAGGTCCGCCTCGCCTTCTCGACGGCGATCCAGACCGATCCTGACGTCCTCCTCGTCGACGAGGTCCTGGCCGTCGGGGACATGGAGTTTCAGCAGAAGTGCTTCGAGGTCTTCAACCGGTATCGAAAGGAGGGGGTTACGACCCTCTTCGTCTCCCACGACCTGGGGGCGGTCCGACGTTTCTGCGACAAGACCCTCCTCCTCAGCCACGGCAGGCAGGTAGCCTTCGGGGAGACCGGCGATATCATCGACCGGTACGTCTACGGCGGCGAGGGGCGCGAGAGGCCGCAAGAGGCGGGGTCAGAGGGGTCGGAACCGGAGGGATCGGTACCTAACGCCTTAGAGGCCGAAGTAGAGAGCAAGGCCCCTCAGCCGCAGGCCGAGACGGAAGCCTCAACGGAGGATGAAGGTCCGACCGGGCCCAGGAGGTGGGGGGACGGGAGGGTCGTCATAACCGGGGTCGAGCTGCTGGACAAGTTCGGCGCCCGCGGCGAGAGGTTCAGCTCCTTCGACCTCATGACGGTGAGGATCCGCTACCGGTCGAAGGAGAAGATCGCCGACCCCGTCTTCGGTATCGGCCTCTACGATGAGGAGGGGCGCCACCTCTACGGGACGAATACGCAGCTTAAGGACCATCAAATAGAAGAGATCGAAGGGGCGGGGTACGTGGACCTGGAAGTGGCGAGGATACCGATGCTCTCGGGGAAGTTCCTCCTGACGGTGGCGGCCCACACCCGGGATGGAAAGCCTTATGACTGGCTGGACAAGCAGTACTCTTTCGAGGTCGTCCCCGCCGGGAGGGACGCGGGGATCATAGAGGTTCCTTGCCGGTGGGTGAGATGAAAAGAGACGACGGGGAGGAGAAAGGCTTGGATGAGACCCTGGAGAGGACCTTCGAGATCCGCGACGACGAGATCGACGTCGAAGAGATCATGCGAAAAATTCGCGAGAATATCCGCATGAGGAAGGAGGCGGGGGTCTATCCCGAGGGCGATATCGGAGAGATCCATCCGGCTTCAGAAAATCAGGATCGAAGCGGCGAGGTAAAGCTGACAGCCCTCTCGCCGGAGGCGAGGCGGGACCTCGATTACATAAACTCCAACTGGGACATCGAGAACAAGGGCTACTTCATCAGCTCCCACCGCCCCGTCGCCGGCAGGTTCCTCATAAGGGGGCGCGAGCTCGTCCACGGCGAGGTGAGAAGGTACGTCGACCCGGCGATATGGAAGCAGAGGGAGTTCAATGCCAGCACCATGCGGCTTCTAAACGAGGTCGCGAGGGGGCTGGAGGAGATCGGTGGGAGGCTCGCGGTCCTCGAAGGAGCCCTCCGGGAGGCGAGGTCTGAGACTGCCGAAGCGAGATCCGATCTCGGCTCTGACCTCTCCCGCCTCGACGCCGCCTTCGACGAGAGGATCGGCTCGAAGGTCGCCGAGATGAGGTCGCAGATCTCCTCGGAGATCTCAGGCCTCGACGGGTCCATCGACGAGAGGATCGGCTCGAAGGTCGCCGAGATGAGGTCGCAGATCTCCTCGGAGATCTCAGGCCTCGACGGGTCCATCGACGAGAGGATCGGCTCGAAGGTCGCCGAGATGAGGTCGCAGATCTC
>NZ_JARFPL010000028.1:0-29070 GCF_029167205.1 Candidatus Methanocrinis alkalitolerans | reverse complement strand
AAGCCCGTCCACGTTCCATACGGTACTCAGGTGCGCGAGCCCTCGGGAAATATGGATCGCTGCCACATTCACCTAATATCTCTTCTCTCATTGAAACGGCGATAATCCTATTAGCGGTAGCTCTTTTTAAAGCATTTCTCATTCTCAACGAGGAAGATATGCAGACCTCCAACTTCTCCCGCTCCGGCGCCGACCCCAGGGCCGTCGCCATCTCCCGGGCCCAGCCGAAAGGTTGGACCGGCCGCGTGTACGAGCCGCTGGCCCCCTCCTGGCGCCTCCTCGCGGAGGCGTTGAGCGGCGAGATCGACGAGGACGAGTACATCCAGCGCTACCGGGCGGAGGTCCTCTCGAAGCTCGACCCCCGCGAAGTCTATGCCGACCTCGGTGAGGACGCCGTCCTCCTCTGCTGGGAGATGGCGGGGGCCTTCTGCCACCGGCGGCTGGTGGCGGAGTGGCTGGAGGAGGAGCTCGGGGTCTCGGTGCCGGAAGTGGGCGCGGGCGGCGAAAGGCAGGCGAGGCTGGGAGACTGGGAGAATGGTGAGAGCTGGTAATATAACTCTTCTATGAAGAAGGCCGACTGAGAAACATTTTTAGCCAATCGTCACAGTCTTTCATGCTAATGGTGGAGATTATGACGAGACTGAGGTGGATTCTTATAATGGCCCTTGCGGCTCTTTTATCGCTATCGACATCGATGGCTCAGGACGAAGAGAACGGGATCGTAGACGATGTGGTCGAAGGATTCACCTTTGATCAAGGGGACGAATTGTGGCGCTCTGAGGGTGGAGCCAACTTATCCTGGATGGAGCGGGGCGGAAATCCCGGAGGCTTTCTCCTCGGCGAGGATGCGGACGAGAACGAGACTTGGTACTACGTCTCCCCTGAATCATGGTCTGGAAACTGGACATCTTACATTGGATATATATTAATTTTTGACATCCGGCTCATCGATGATGACAACAGCATCAACCTCGACTTTTCTGACATCCTGAAGATATATAGTCTCAACGATACCTTCGTAGCCTGGCCTGGGTCCACCGCCCCTTGGCCTAGTGAGCCTAAAATAGGTGAGTGGACTCGTTACGAGATACCACTGGAGGCCGATTCCTTCGGGATCAACGAGAGCGAGTTCCTGGAGACGATGGAAAATGTGGACAGGATCTTGATCAGGGGAGAGTACAGCGACGGGCGCGATCTGGAGGGGCTCGATAACGTAATCGTGGCACCACCCCAGAAAGGAATCGCAGATAGGCCCGGTGAAACCAGCGATATTCAACCTGATCCACCCATTGAACTTGCGGTCAAGCCGGAGCCGTTCTACCGGCGGAGCACCAACGTGACCTCAGGCGTCAGCAATCATGGCGGATCTGGGGACGGAAGCAGCTCCTCTAGAGTTGAGGGCGAGCGCATATTGCTATACTGTGACGATACTGGTTTTAGCAGTCACTGGGCCTCCGGGACTGTCTGGGACGAGTTCGTTTATGATAAGGAGGACCATCTATGCAAAGCTGCTTTAAAGTGTCATGTAAAGGGTGGGATCGCAACAGTCGGCGTGCCTGATATTGGTGGGTTATTCAGTATGGACCTTTTCAAGAGTTCGGCTGAACTCAAAGTGTACATGATCTTGGAGGACAAGACTGAGGATTTCGTCGTCGACAAGGTGCTCATATACTCAACGGCTTTCAAGGATAAAGCCTATCTTGACGAGTACATAGATGAGTGGCGTACTGGTGAGATCGAAGCTGAATTGATGAAAGACCACCTATATCAGTTGAAATTGGAGGCCGTGGCTTCGTCATCCACGATCGGTTTGGCGAGCCTCATAGTTGACTTTTGCGGCTTGTACTCCGAAGGGTACGTAAAGTGGTCTTATGGCGAGGTGAAATGGATTTAAGAAGGATCTGGCCTTATGTCCTTGTTCATCACCCTCGACGATGATACTTCGATCCAAACATTTATTGCTAAGATAATATGCTATATGATAATGGTGCTTTGAGCCACTTGGGAGGAGAGAATGATGAAAATCTTCGGAATAGTCGTTTGTGTATTATGTATGACACTCGGAGCGAGCGCGGTAGAGTTTCCGGCATTTAGGTCTGCTGTATCGACTACAGGAATAACAGCCAACTTTGACTCTCTCTATTCACAAGCCGCTAAACTTCATATGGTTTACGATGTGGTTGATCACGATGAAAGCGGTATAGTATGGAAGTACAAAGACACGGGAAGCTGGGGCATCTTGAAAGATGACGGAACTGTGGCCATTGCGAGTACATCTGCATTTAGTCTGGATGTAAAAGATGTGCTAAATGCCGACCTGGTCAGAGCCAAAGATTTGGTTAAAGCTTCAGGAGGCAGCACTTCTGACGCGCCTCTCATCTACTATGTCGACGATCCTTATTTGTATCGAGTCATTACCTATGATTTCGATAGAAATTTTGATCTGAACTTATTCATTCCTAACTGTACTGTGCAGGGTGCAATCTTATCAGTATCAGGTTCAGATTATTCAACCCGAGATTTTACTTCGTTTAAACTTACAGCGCCCGGCCAACATTATTGGATAGATGGCAATGAGGTATCAGGCTGTGATGCCGTTTGCTGCAATACCATTTTTCAAGTGTATCTCGATGTTGATGGGATCTCTTGCGTCCCTAGCACATGCAAAAAAAGAGGTGAAGTGTTTACATCGGTCGTTCCAGTAGATATTACCAAGAGAATTGCACCAGGAGTTCGTAGATTAGCCGCAACTGGTATCGATAATGAACACACTATGACAATTGAAGCAGTGACTTCAATCTCTGATGATGAGATGCTGCTGTACAACGATCAGTACACGATAATGATAACGGAAACCAGGTCATCACCGATGAGCGCCCTATATGAGCTGATCGTGCCACCTGAACAAGCCGATAATACCACCATAGAATCTCTCGGGACAAATAGCACATTATAGGCAGGCATTGGAAGCCTGATGTGGCGTCGCTTCAACTGTGAGAACTCCTCAGTTCGGGTGGCGGGGTGTTTCACCTTTCCACCCCGCGGAAATTTTTGAATATTCCAAACTCTTCTGATGTACTCTTGGCATATATAAGCTGAGATACGTGGCTATCCTGACCGGATAAAACGTCACGAAGAAGATCGCTGTAGCAAATTCATCTGCGCGAAGGGATAGATGTTGGGGCATAAGAACTAAGTCGCGACGTTAGACCGTCTGGGATACCTGGTTTATCTCTGGCGAGACGCCTGACCGGATGCCTGTATATCTGTATCTTATTCATCGCCTAAGCAGACGACGCTTTCGGGCTTTTCCTCTCGACCTTCCAAAGAGGTTAAATAAATCCGCCGCGAAGGCTCGACCGGCGATATATGATGTCATTCGAAATTGAGAACATTCACGCCCGGGAGATCCTCGACTCCCGGGGTAACCCCACCGTTGAGGTGGACGTCTGGACCTGCTGCGGCTTCGGCCGGGCCGCCGTCCCCTCGGGGGCGTCGACGGGGACCCACGAGGCGCTGGAGCTGCGGGACGGCGACGACAGGTACGGCGGCAAAGGCGTCCTCCAGGCCGTCAGGAACGTCAACGAGATCATCGGGCCGAAGCTGATCGAGTCGGGGATCGATGCGATCGAGCAGAGGGCTGTCGACGAATTCATGCTCGCCCTTGACGGTACGGCGACGAAGTCGAAGCTCGGCGCCAACGCGATCTTGGGGGTATCCCTCGCGGTCGCCAAGGCCGTCGCCGACGAGTTAGGTATACCTCTCTACCGGTACCTGGGCGGGGTCAACACTTCGACCCTCCCCGTTCCATCCCTGAACGTCTTAAACGGCGGCCAGCACGCTGGAAACGACCTCGCCATCCAGGAGTTCATGATACTCCCGAAGGGTGCGAGCTGCTTCTCCGAGGGGTTGCGGATGGCGGCGGAGACCTACCACGCCCTGGGCAAGATCCTCTCGGGGAGGTACGGCTCCGGGGCCACCAACGTCGGCTATGAGGGAGGCTACGCCCCGCCCCTCAGCAAGACCTCCGACGCCCTCGACGCCCTGATGGCGGCCCTGGACGTCACCGGCTACGAGAAAGAGATAGGGATAGGGATCGATGCTGCAGCCTCCAGCTTCTTCAAGAACGGCTCCTACTCCGTAGACGGCAAGAAGCTCTCAGGCGGCGAGATGATCGACTTCTACGCCGACCTCGTATCCACCTATCCCTTGATCCTCATCGAGGACCCCTTCGAGGAGGAGGGGTATAGGGACTTTGCGGACCTGACGGCTAAACTATCGAAGACGATCATCGTCGGCGACGACCTCTACGTCACCAACGTCGAGAGGCTGGAGAAGGGGATAGAGATGAAGGCAACAAACGCCCTCCTCCTGAAGCTCAACCAGATAGGTTCCGTCTCCGAGGCCTTCGACGCCGCCCGGATGGCCTTCAGAAGCGGCTTCAAAGTTATGGCGAGCCACAGGTCCGCCGAGACCGAGGACTCTGCCCTCGCCGACGTGACCGTCGCCCTCGGCGCCGAGATCCTCAAGACCGGGGCTCCCGCCCGATCCGAGAGGACCGCCAAGTACAACCAGCTCCTGCGGATCGAGGAGGAGCTGGGATTCGCCGCGAGCTACGCCCGGATCTGAATAGAAGGGCTCGAAAGGACTATAATCGGATGGGTCCATGGGGCCGGGCATGGAATACTCGTTCAAGAGGGGCTACCGCCCCGAGCTTGATAGGATAAAGGCCGCCCTGGAAGAGGAGTTTCCCGCCGAGGTCAAAGAGGAGGGGGGAATGCTCCTCCTCAGCTACGGCGCCCTCAAGTCCATCGAGGTCTCCATCGAGGGAAAGAAGATGGTCGTCATCACCGAGCCCTCCGAGGATGTCGGCGATGAGGCGATCCTCGATACCAACAAGAGGTTTCGTAACTTCCTGGAGCGGTCGACCGGCTACACCGCAAAGCAGAGGCTTCAGCAGGCGAAAAAAGAGGTGAGAGGGGGCTGATCAGCAGACCCGGAGCCTCCCCGCAACGAAATCCTCCACCAGGTCTCCGATCTCCTCAAGATGCCGGTCGACGACCGCTTCTATCCTCTTCCTTTCGCCCTCCCGGGGGGGCTCCTCCCCCCTTATCTCGACGGCCCTGAGGAGGGGATCGTCCAGGGACGCGCCGATCCTGCTCACCAGGGTTACGTAAGCCTCAGTCACCCCCTCGATCTCAGCGATCTCCGCGGCGGCCCTCGATGCGACGACGTTGTAGATCTTGCCGACGTGGTTTACGGGGTTTTTTCCCGCGATCGCCTCGATGGACATCGGCCGCATGGGGGTTATGAGGCCGCTTCCGCGGTTTCCCCGGCCGGTGGCGCCGTCGTCTCCCATCTCTATCGAGCTGCCCGTCAGGGTGAGGAAGATGTTTTTGTCGCCGTCGGCGGCGTTGACGGCTACGGTGGCGTCTGCGGCCCCGGCGATGGCTTCCCAGACCTTCTCTTTCACCTCCAGATAATCCTCCATCGAGGAGACGAACCTTGAGACGATCGCCGCCGCAGCCACCAGGTTAAGCGAATCGCCGATCCTGACCGCCATCACCTTCGTATCCTCCCCGACGCCCTTCACCCTTCTCATCCTCTCCTCCAGATCGAATACCAGCTCCTCGGTGGGGTTCAGGGGCGCAAACCCGACGCCGATCGACGTGTCGTTGGCCCCCGTCTTCATCAGGCTGCGAAGCTCCGGCGATCCTTCCCTCACCCTGGGGTCGACCCTGTACTCCTTCAGGTTCGCCACCGACCCATTGAGATGCTTGGATGCGACCCCCGCGATTATGGCGTCCAGATCCTTCTCCGGCGGCGACGTAGCCCTACCCCCCACGATCACCGTCGGCGGCTCCAGGACCCTGCCGCCGCCGAAGCTCACCTCCGTCCTCCCGGCGGTTATCAGCACCTTGTCGACGTTGTGGTGGAGGATCTCCCCGAACTCCTCCAGGTAGAGCATCGAAAGCTCTACGGATATCGCCTCGGATATCCCATCGGCGAGGGTATCCGGGTGGCCTGTCCCCTTCCTCTCCACCACTTCGAAGGGCATCGGCATGTACTTCGCGAACTCGATCATAGAAACACCCTCGCATTTACAGAATCTCCGGATTAATATTTTGATCGGTTCAGGTGAAACGGCGCCGGAGGATTACGTTGATTGACGTCGGTATCTTAGGCCAAACGTCGATAATGCCCTGATGTGAGTTCGGATAAAATGTCGATTGGTAATTGGAATTTGTCGGCAGACTGAATGTGGGAAGGGGATGGTATATTTATAATGCTCAACCTATTCCGGGGGGTGTAATTTATATTCATGAAAGAGCATTCGGTTATCTGCATGACTGAGTCAGCAATAACCCCAGATCAAGAGTCGATTCAGGAATTACACTTAAAGAGGATCACAGCTCTGGAGAACGAGAACAAACGCCTCAGCGAGGAGATAGAGACCCTCAGGATGGAGAAAGAGGATACCAGAGCAAAGCTCGTAGAGACCCTCATATCCAACAAGAAGTACATGCGTGAAGAGGAGCGGCTCAAAAAAGAGAACGCCCTCCTTCGGAGGATGCCCCTCTTCCTCGCGACGGTGGTGGAGATGGGAGAGGACTACGTCCTCCTCCGGCAGCACGGAAACAACCAGGAGTTCATAACCACCACATCTCCGGAGATGATGGAGACGCTGGAGCCGAACACTCGAGTCGCGATAAACAACTCCTTGACCATCGTCAGGGTGATGGACAAATCCGTAGACGTGAGGGCAAAGACGATGGAGCTGATAGAGGCCCCCACAGTCTCGTACGATGAGGTCGGCGGCCTCGAAGACCAGATAAGAGAGGTGAGCGAGACCGTGGAGCTCCCCCTCACCCAGCCGGAGCTCTTCGCCGAGATCGGGGTGGAGCCGCCCAAGGGCGTCCTCCTCTTCGGCCCCCCCGGGACAGGAAAGACCCTCATCGCCAAGGCCGTAGCCCACCATTCCAGGGCGACCTTCATCCACATGTCGGGGTCTGAGCTCGTCCACAAGTTCATCGGCGAGGGGGCCCAGCTCGTCAGGGACATATTCCAGATGGCGAGGGACAAGGCCCCTGCCATCGTCTTCATCGACGAGATAGACTCCGTCGGATCCATCAGGACCCACGACGGAACGACCGGGTCCGCCGAGGTGAACAGGACGATGATGCAGCTATTGGCGGAGCTGGACGGCTTCAGGGCCAGGGGCGACATCAAGGTCATCGCCGCCACCAACAGGATAGACATCCTGGACCCGGCGCTTTTGCGGCCCGGAAGGTTCGACAGGATCATCGAGATACCGATGCCGAACTTCGACGCCCGCCTTGCCATCCTCCGGATACACACCATGAAGATGAAGATGAATCCAGAGGTGGACCTTCAGACCATCGCAAGAGAGACTGAAGGCGCGAGCGGCGCCGATCTCAACTCCATCGCCGTCGAGGCTGGAATGATGGCCATCAGGCGTCGTGGCAGCTCGGTGACGGCAGACGACTTCAATAAGGCCGTGGACAAGGTCCTCGGCGAGGAGATGCTGCCGAGGGTCGACGAGTCCATGAGGATGTTCTCTTGAGGGTGAGACGATCTCCATGAGGATGTTCTCTTGAGGGTGAGACGATCTCCATGAGGATGCCCTCGTAATGGGACGACTCTCTCCATAAGGATGGCTTGAGGCTTACGGCAAGCCTCAAGCCAAAATATCTTTTTTAGTATGTGTTTAGCTCCTTTCTAAATCCATGCGAATTGACCTAGAATCCACATCGACCAGAAGAATTATATAATTTGTCCGGCATTTCGCATTAACGGTTTGAACGCTCATTAATTTTCCTGCTATCGATTTTTTGAGAATAGATATCAATCGACTCTGTATAGAGATCAAATAAGGCCAGCTTCATAAAGACTAAGAATATAATTATTAAATTTTTATAATATACTGAATTGTTAATATCGTGTTGACAAATTCTAGTAAAATTATTTTAAACAAAATTTAAGTTAAACGTTTGAATTTATGCACATTTTGGCAAGCAATAAATTCTTAATTTTGCATAGCCTTACTGCGGAATGCCGGATTTGTCATCAATAACGCCTTATTGGGAGTATGCACGACGAAGAGATTATCAAGCAACTTAAAGATGAGATGGAACGATTAAAGCGCGAGAATGAGTTGCTTAAAGATCAGATCGCGAAACTTGAAGCTCGGCTAGCATTATATGAGAATTCTCATACTCCGCCGAGCTTGAAACGTGGTCGCAAACGCAAAAAAGAGTATAACGAAGGAGATAAAGGGAAACCAGGCCAAAAAGTGGGTCATAAAGGGGTATCAAGACCTCATGCAAATCCAGATAAACAAGTTGAAGTCACCACAGATCGATGCCCAGACTGTGGAACTGAGCTCGGCGATCCAGTAAGAATAGAGTCAAAGATTATCGAGGAAATTCCTGAACCTCAGCCCATCATCGTCACCGAATACAAGATTGCGCATTACAGATGTCCCTCCTGTCACAAAGAAGTTGCAGCCAGGGATCCAGATTTTCCTGTAGAAGGCAGATTTGGAAACAACGCAATTGCGCAGACGACGTTACTGAAATATGAGGACTGTCTGCCTCATAGGAAGATCCAAAATGCACTGAGTCGACTGCATGGACTGAATATATGTCCCGCTACGATCCTCGACCTAACTCGTAGAGCAGCTGATGCGGTCCAACCTCAGTATGATGCGATTTTAGACAGGATTCGGTATGCTCCTATCCTGTACGTGGATGAAACGTCAATCCATGTCCAGGGAAATAAACATTGGATCTGGGCATTTACGACACCTTCTGAAACTTTTGTTGTGATACGGAAGAGTCGCGGGACGAAAGTCCTGATGGAGGTCCTGACGAGGAGATTCAAGGGCATCATAGTGTGTGATGGCTGGAAGCCATATGCAAAATTCACAAAGCGGTTACAACGATGTTGGGCACATCTACTCCGAGAATCAAGAGATCTTGCTGATAAGATCGGGGAGGCAGTTCTTTTACATGAAGCCCTAAAGGATCTCTATGAAGAACTGACTGGAGCTCTTGAAAACGATCCTCCTCCCGAAGTTCGGATGGAATTATGGGATATGGCACGAGCAAAGCTCAAGCGATGGATCACGAAAGAACACATTAGCCTGAAAGTGAAAAAGCTTGTTGGCAAGATTAGCAACGGCTTCGAGTACTGGTTCACGTTTGTCATCCATCCTGCTGTTGAGCCGACTAACAACAGAGCAGAAAGGGCACTGCGCGAGCATGTCGTATTTAGGAAAATCGTTGGCACGTTGCGCAATAAAAAAGGGACGTCTATTCATGAACGTATTATGACCGTCCTGTCGACATGGAAGCAACAGGGACTCAATACTCTACAGATACTGAGATCAAGCCTGGCCAGCTAAACACGTACCTTTTTTATATTACTTACATCAGCCTCGGAGGGTGTACATCTCGGAGGTTCTCCTGAGGGGGTTGTAATCCCTCTCCTGACCCGAGACCGTATGAGGTATGTCCCCAAGGCCGTCTCCGAAGGGGTCGGGTCCGAAGTAACCGCTCCAGTGGTTGCCGAGGTACCTCCTGTAAGCTACGCCGTTATAAGTATACCTCAGAATCTCCGTCGAGTTCCAGAAGTTCGTCGAGTTCCATGAATGAGCGTTATTTTGGTTGTTGACGATGTTGTTCATGTAAATCCTGTTGTTGAAGGATTGGTCGGCGTATATCCCGTAGTCATTGATGCTCAGGTTGTTTCCTGCGAGAACGTTCCCGTTGGAGTTCTCGAGGCTGATGCCGTCCAGGTTGTTTCGGACTATGTTGCTGCTTATGGAGTTCCTGTTGGAGTAGAAGAGACGGATGCCGAAGATGTCGTTGTACCTCACCCTATTTCCTCGGACGGTGTTGGCAGAAGAGCGCAGGAGCCATATCCCCTGGTTCTCGTTATATCGGGCTATGTTGTTGGCGACGGTGTTGTCGCTGGACTCGCCCAGGATTATTCCCGCCCAACGGTTTAGGCTCGCGTTGTTGTTCCTTATGGTGTTGTTATTTGATCTGCTGAGGAGAATCCCGCCGAAGGTGTTGTTGCAGGCTTCGTTCTCCGCGATGGTGCATCTCTCCGAGGAATAAAGGGAGATGCCAACGTCGTTCTGGCAGACGTAATTTTTTATTACATTATTCCTCGCAGAGCCGTCCAGGACTATGCCGTATTCGTTTTTGGTGACTATGTTGTTTCTTATGGTGTTATCTTTTGAAATCACTTTAATCCCGGCGTCCTTCCACAACTTCCCCGAGTTCGTCACCTCGAAACCCTCAAATGTGACCCCTTCGGCGGATATGACGACGGCGCTTCCTATACCACCGGCGTCCACCACCGGTTTTCCTGGACCCGTGTCAAGGCCCACCAGGGCAATCCTCTTTGAAACGTTCAGGTTTTCGCGGTAATTGCCGCTCTTGACTATGATTCTGTCCCCGTCGCTGGCGCGGTTTATGGTGGCCTGGATGAGCCTGTCGTCGTAGTCGGGGGCGACGACGAATGTCGCTGCTTGAGTCTGCCCCCACGAGAGGAAGAGGAGCATCGCCGAGATCGCCACGATCCTCTTTTGTACGCCGTTTCTATGCATAAGATCATCCCCTCTTCTGCTGGTATACGATCCGGGTAATGTGTTAAAAGCTTTTTCAGGGGCCCATCCATATGATTAAACCGGATTGCTGCGAAAATCTTAAGTATCTCTGAGCTTCATCCGCCCTGATGGAAGAGGACGAGATCCTATCGGCGGAAGAGGACGTATTCTACGCCTACACCGTCCCCTCAGACTTCGGTCCCGATGATCTCGATCCGGCATCGAACCTCTCGAACCTGACGACGGATCTTCCAAGGGAGCTATCTTCAGAGATCCCCTCCCATCTGACGGGTGAGGGAGGCGCTTCGACGGTCGTCTCCATCGTTGACCATCTGAACGCGACCCTCGGCATAGATATCGTCTCCATTTCGGTCATAATCTTTAAGATCATCTCCATCGTCCTTCTGACATACGTCGCCGTCAAGATCGTGAAATACGCCATAAACGTCCACCTCCCCAGGATCACCAGGAACGGCAAAGCCGGCCTCGACGTCGAGACGGAGATGACCTTCCGGAGCCTGGTCAGCAGGCTTTTGGTGGCGGCGGTCTATGTAGCCGGTTTTCTGCTGGTCATATACCAGATACCTCATCTCAATAGGCTTGCCGTGACTTTGCTTGCAGGCGCCGGGGTTGCGGGCATCGCCATCGGTTTTGCGGCGCAAGACTCCCTCGCAAACATCATTTCTGGGATATTTCTCGCGGTCTTCCAACCCTTCAGGGTAGGCGATTACATCGACTTCAACGGCGAGTACGGCCAGGTGGAGGATCTGACCCTGAGGCACACCACCATCAAAACCTGGGACGGCCGGAGGATCTTCGTCCCCAACAGCATCATGGGAAACCAGCCGATAGTCAACTGGTCCATAACAGACCCTGTGATCACATGGCCCATAAACGTCGGGATCGCCTACTCCGCAGATATAGACAAGGCGAGAGATATCATGCTGGACGTTGCAAAGCGCCACCCTCTCGTCCTCAAGAACCACGAGATAACTGTGAGGGTGACGGATCTGGGGGACTTCGCCGTCAACCTGCGGCTGAGCGTCGACGTCCCCAAGAGAGACGTCGCCTTCACCACCGGCTGCGAGATCAGGGAGGCGATCAAAAAGAGGTTCGACAAAGAGGGGATCGAGATACCCTACCCCTACCAAAACATCATAATCCATAGACCCGCGGGATCGGCTCAAGCCCAAATAGACCCCCCTGCGCCGGGGCTTGAGGTCGATGAAGGGGCGAAAGAAGGAGGTGGCCGCTAGAAGTCAGCCGCCCCGGTCTTAGATCTTCGACCTTATGATCTTCTTAAGGGGTTCTATCTCTCCGGCCTTGGCGGAGATGGGGGCGATCCTATCGCGCCACTGCCTCCATGGGGGGAGCATCCCGAGCCGTTCTCCGATCTCGTCCAGGGTGGCGTCGGGATCCGCCACTTTGTCCATCTTGTTTGCGGCCACGATGACGTCCAGCCCCAACTCCGTCAGGAACTCGAATAGCTCCACCTCCTGGGGGACCTCACCTCTCCTCTCCCACCTGTCGGCTATCTCCGCGAAGCTGGCGGCATCTATCACCTGTATCACCAGAAGGATCTCTTCGGCCCCGTCCTCGAATCGGCGGACGATGAAGTCCTTGGTACCCTCCTGGACTTTTTTATCTGCGCCTCTCATGTACCCGTATCCGGGCATGTCGACGTAGACGACGTTCCCAACCCTTACTCTGGCGGGACCGATGGTAACTCCGGGCCTCCTTCCCACCCTCACCTTCTTGCCGGTCAGATGGCGAAATAGGGTCGATTTTCCGACGTTCGACCTACCTATGAGCACGATCTCTCCAGTCATGGGCCCCTCATCCTCCCATCTCTCATGGTCTCCCATTAGAAATTCGTTTCTCTCCCTTCTTTCAGGACGGTGGCGCAGATCCGAGCCGCTGGACAGACCAAAAGGCTTATAATCGACAAATGCCGTGGATAATATAGGCAAAAGTCGACTCAACTTTTACCTCCCTCCCTAAAACCTCCAAAAACGACTTTTGCCCCCTCTCTTCATCCCCGAGATGATGAGGGCAGAAGGCTGACCTTCAAGGGGTCGATGGAAAAGTTTATATTCGTCATATGACGTAGTGATCAAAGGCAAAAGTCTGACGTCGAACCTTCCCTCCCTAACAAATCCCTGATGGCGACTTTTGCCTCCCACCTCCCTTTCTCTTCCCCTACTCTTTCTTCTCCCTGCAAGCCCTTGCTACATACAGGTCGACCTTAGCCTGCTAATCGAAGGACTAGACGATCTGAGCGGCTTTAAAATGTCGATATCGAGAATAATCTAATGGTTGGATATAATAATAATAATGGGGCGGGGGGCGATAGCCCCCCTTTAGCGGCAGACGCAGTCGAATACCCCTGCCTCTCCCCACGATGCTAGCATGCAGGGATCGATCACGTCGCACCCGCTGACGCAGCACGAAAGCCAGTCTGTATTGTTCGTCTCGTTGGTGTAGATGAGGACCATCTCCACCTTTCTGGTTATGTCGTAGGTTCCGGTATACCTCTCTTCCCCGAGGTTGATGAGGTCACCCCGAGAGTCGGTCTGCCTGTACCTGAGGTCGGCGATCCCCGTCGAGTGAGAGGTGATATCGTAGAGTGTGGACCTCGTCGGGAACACGTCGGCTCTGACGATGGTATCGTTAGTGGCGACGACGGTGGCGTTGAGCCGATCCAGTCTGAGGGCGACGTTCCTCTCCCGAGATAGCTCCCTGTTGTACAGGAAGCTCGCACCTACTGAGTCCCCGTTATTTCCAGCGCAGTCCCGGTCGTTTATGCCTTTGCCGATGTAGTCGAGGGTTTTTGTCGCGTTTAAGGTGACGGGCCAGTTCTCCTCCAGGGTTATCGTCCAGAGGTCGCTTCCTGCGGGCTTGAAGTACGTCCTGTTGACGTCGGCCTCGGCCTCGGATCGGAGGGATACCACACCCTCGGAGCTGTAGGTCCCCTGGAGGGCCGCCGTCCTCTCCCGGAGGCGGACGTCGTTGGCGGCAAGGTCGGCAAAGCCTGATATGAAGGGGGATAGGACCCTTCCCGCGGGGGTGACGGCTATCGGTAGTATATCGCCCTCCACCGACCCGCTGAGGTCGAAGCTCATGTTGGCGCTCTGCCTGGAAATCCAGAAGGATGAGCCGTCGGTGACGTTGTCCACCCCGAAGGTGTAAGAGGCGGCAGAGGCTGAGGATATCAGCCCCGCCAGAAGCAGTATTACTAGTTCCGTTCTCATTCAGACCACATCCGCGTAAGCGCCAGTGTTGTCGGTCCAGGCCTCCCCGCTGACGTCTTTAATGGTCATTGCCCAGCCTCCGGCGGAATCGATATCAAAATCCGGCGGATTCGAGCTCGAGGCTTCAGCGACGATCTGGTAGTTGCCCACCACTTTGTACTTCTGTTTGGCCCGGGTGGAGTCGCCCGCATACGCCTCCATCTCTCCGTAGTTCAATCCACCGGCACCCAACGTGGTATACACCTCGGAGTAAGCCGTCCCATCGTCGGCGTAGGATCCGAGGAAGATGTTGGTCCCGGCCGCGCCCACGTTCTCGGCCGATGCCGAAGCGCTCGAGCTCGTATCGGCGCTGAAGTCGCCCCAGATCATGGCGGACCCGGCCGCTACATCCCCGGAAACGCTGGCAACTCGGTCAGGTCCGCTGGAGTCGTAGGTCCCGCTTATGGCACCGATGATCCCATCGCCCTCTATGACCGTGAGCCACAAATTCTCTCCTGAGGCTGAGGTGCTGTCTCCGGTCTCGGCCATAAGGAGGTCGGCACTGGCATCAGCGGTGGAGCCGATCGCCCCGGCCCCGACGGCCGACCCTTCAGCGACGAGAGAGGTCGGGGTCCCGCCGGTCAGCTGGAGCTGGACGTTCCCGGCGGCGGCGCCAGTTCCCGCCGCACCCTCGATGCTCCGGGCGTTCACATCAATCGCGACCACATCGGCGCTGTTCCCGGTCTTGGCGGCGACTCCACCGACGCCGATCTCGTTCTCAGCCCCTGCGGCCCCCGCACCGAAGATGGCGCCTTCCGCCTCGACGATACCGTTCCCGCTATTGAAGTCGAATGCTCCGTCCACGCCGCCAGCGGCGGCGGCAGCGACGACGAAACCCTCCTTGTTTGATGCCTCGATCTCCGCGCCAAGGGCGCCGGTCCCGAAGAATCCGGTCCCTGCGGCCAGAATTCCGCTGCTGATCTCGTTCTTTTTGCCGTCGGCGACGACTCCGACTCCTGCGGCCTCCGCGCCTCCGGCTATAAATCCATTCTGGAGGTCGACGATTCCGCCCAGGCCGCCAGCTGCGGCGGCAGCTCCTACAGTTCCTTCCCTATTGGAGCCCTCGATCTCCGCGCCGAGGGCGCCGGTCCCGAAGAATCCGGTCCCTGCGGCCAGAATTCCGCTGCTGATCTCGTTCTTTCTTCCGATGGCCCCGACTCCGACCCCTGCAGCCTCGGCGCCTCCTCCTATGAATCCGTTCTGGAGGTCAACGACGCCGCCCAGGCCTCCCGCAGCCGCTGCTGCGGCTACGGTCCCTTTCCTGTTGGAGGCCTCGATATCCGCGCCGAGGGCGCCGGTCCCGAAGAATCCCGTCCCAGCGTCCAGGGCACCGGCGCTGATCTCGTTCTTTCTTCCGATGGCCCCGACTCCGACCCCTGCCGCCTCGGCTCCTCCTTCTATGAACCCGTTCTGGAGGTCGACCCCTATGCCGATGTTGCCGGCAGCGGCAGCGGCGGCGACTCCGCCCTTCTTGTTGGAGGCTTCAATATCCGTTCCCGAAGCAAAAGTTCCATCATCCCCTGTCCTCGCGGCCAGGGTTCCACTGATCTTGTTCTCCACACCGATGGCACCGATCCCGACCCCCGCGGCCTCGCCATAACCGTCTATGTACAGTCCCTGGATTCCGCCGGAAAAGTCGGCGTCGAGGTTGACTCTGCCGGCGCCGGCTCCGGCGCCTATGGCCCCAAGGTCGCTAGTCGCCGATCTGATATCGCCGTAGGCCCAGGCGCTGTTCCCGGTTCCCGTGGCGAGGTTGCAGTCTATATCCGATATGCCGTCGAGGATGTCGATGGAGGATACGGCAACGCCAGCCCCCTCACCCCGAAGGTTCAATGTCCCGGGCCCCTGGTTGAAGTCCATGTACCCTGCGGTCCCGAAGGCCGTCGGAAGGAACCCCGCCATCTGTGTATCCTGGGATGTGGCGATCGCTCCGTCGATATCGATCGCCTGCCTCGAATCCATGGACCCGTCGATCACCGAGGCGTGCTGCATCGCCCCCCGTCCGCCGAGGTTCCCGGTGGAGACGACGGCGCTAACCTCGGCGTCGTGGATGGAGACGTCCTGGACGACCCCCAGGGCTCCGGGGGTGAGATGGGCGGATCCGAGGGCCAGGGTATGCGAAGCATCCCGGGCATAAATGTAGCTCGCGCCCGCGTAGCCGCCGCTCCCGGAGTACCCCTGGAGGGCGTATATGTCGCCGGGCCCTGATATCCTCCTCGAGTCGGTGATGGTCAATCCATCTTTGAAGCTCGCCGAGGTCTGGCCGCCGACATAGACGCCGTCGTCGACTTCGTAGTGGTCCCAGATGCTGACGCTCCTGCCGCCGCCATCGCTGGCTGTGAAATGCATGTCTATGGCATAAGCTCCCTGAAAAATGAGAAGACAAGTTATCGATATGATCAACCGATATGATCTGGACAGTTACTTCCCTCCTTTAATCCATCAGAAGTCGAATTTACGAGGTAATAAATCTTCCTACAAATCTACAAAAAAATTCGGTATCTGGTCCTTAAATTCCGGAAGATACTGCTCAGATAATCAAAATTTGTAAAAGAATAAAATTATGCTTGGCTATCATATAGCCCTCACTCTCGTCGAAGGTGAAAACTGAACCGCGTTGTAAGCTCGATCCTCAACCACGATGATCGACACGTAATCACCAGCTACTGCCTCCACCTCTTCGAGGACGACCCTGTAGTTGAAGAGGGGGGACCTGGTGAGGACGATGGGCTCATGATAGCTGGTCTCAAGGATCCATGAATCGGTTGGTGCTTCCATTCTGTAAAATGCGACGGCCGTCTCCCCCCTGGAGGCGGTGATGTTCTTTGTGAGAAACGCCATATAATCGGCCTGCGGGGCTGTAGCGTTCAGAACGTCCCGGGAGACGTAGTGGACGGATCCCGCCTCGTCGATGAGGGCATTAAGCCTTCCGTCCTCTCCGAAGTAGGCGAAGGCGGCTGCTCGATACTCCCCGAAGTTGAGGAAGAGGAGGCAGGGGGCGGATCTATAGAGAAGGGGTCGAAACTCCTCCGAGACTCCGGCGACCTCTGCCGTAAGGACGGGGGAGACGCTGCCGTCGGGGCCCGATACCCTGTAGAGCGTCCCCGGCCAGGAGAACCGGGCCGTAGCCTCAGCCCCTTCGATCTCCTCCTCCGCCGACCAGACCACCTCTCGGGTTTCGTTCTCGGCGACGAAGAGGGTCGCCCTCTTTAGGTTGCTGTCCCCGTCTTTCAGATCCACCTCGATCGTTGCGGGCTTTTCTTTTCCCGCCGCCTCCGATAGGACCTTCAAGCTCACCAACTCCGGTGCGGGAGAGGATCCGACGGCTCTGATCATCCACTCCGTCTCGTTCTGATGATACGGTTCCAGGTTCCATGCCAGGATCCTGTTGGGGTTTCTCGCCGTGATGAACGACCTGCCGGTGGCGGGTCCGATGTCGGTTCCTATGTAAGCGCCGCTGAACTCGTAGATGGAGACGAGGAAGGGGCCGCAGATCACGACGTCGGGGACGTCCACCAGGGCCCAGCCGAACTCATCGCCGAAGTAGGAGTCGGCTCTGTCGGCGACCTTCGATACTGCGTTGAGCTTATCATCCCATATCTCAAGGATGAAGATCTCGGAAGTCCTATTCGGCGTCAGCTTCCCGTATACTGATACAGCGGAGAGCGTCCACTCCCCGGAGGGGGCCTCGAAGAGGACGGCATGGCCGAGGCCGCCCCCCATCCGAAATCCGTTCTCGGCGGTTCCGTCGTCCAGACGCAAGATGACCGGGCCGTCGGATAGGGCGGTCTCCGGGGCGAGGAGGATGAGGACGGCGAGGAGCGGCCCAAACCTTTTATTCATCATGATAGCTCCCACCACCCCGGATCTGATGCGATAGCCTCTCGATATCGTCGCCGGGAGTTGAAGGCCTCTTCGGTGGTCATGCGGATGGCGTTTTAATCATCTGCCTATTTACCTTTTTTTTAGCGGTGCCGGCCTCGAGCTCCTCGATCCGCCACCCAAAGGGATAATACCTCCAAGATCGAGTTCCTCCAATATCGAATATCTCCAGGAGAGATCCATTTTGGAGAAGATCGCCACCATCTGCGTCTACTGCGGCTGCGGTTGCGGCCTCTTCCTCCACGTCGAGGACGGCCGGATCGTCGGAGCCTCCCCGTCCCCAGCTCACCCCGTCTCCAGGGGGAGGCTCTGCGTCAAGGGGTGGCTGGCCGCCGACTTCGTCCACCATCCCGACCGGCTGAAGACGCCCCTCGTCAGGAAGGGCGGACGGATGGTCCGCGGCTCCTGGGACGAGGTCCTCTCCCTGACGGCGAGAAGGTTCAAAGAGATAAGGGAGGAGTCGGGTCCCGACGCCCTGGCGGTCCTCACATCGGCGAAGGGGACCAACGAGGAGAACTACCTCCTGGCGAAGCTCGCGAGAGCCGCCCTCAAGACGAACAACGTAGACCACGTCGCAAGGCTCTGCCACGCCCCATCGGTGGCGGGCCTCGGCTTCGCCCTGGGGAGCGGGGGGATGACAAACCCGATAAGAAGCCTCCTCTCATCCGGCGCCATCCTCGTCACCGGATCGAACACCACAGAGCAGCACCCCCTCGTCGCCGCACACATCCTGGAGGCCCAGTCCCGGGGGGCGACCCTGATCGTCGTCGATCCCAGAAGGACCCAGATGGCACAGCTCGCCGATATACATCTCGCCCCCCGCCTGGGGACCGACGTCTCCTGGACGAATGGGATATTGAACCTGATCATCGATCTGGGGCTCGTCGATGAGGATTTTATAATTAAGAGGACCGAGGGGTTCTCCGCCCTGAAGGATCTGGTCGTCCAATATACTCCGGTGGAGGTGGAGAGGATCACGGGGATACCGTCCGGAGATCTGGAGAAGGCGGCCGTCGCCTTCGGAGAGGCGGATAGGGCGGCGGTCGTCTACGCCATGGGGACGACCCAGCACTCCTGCGGGACCGACAACGTCCTCGCCCTCGCAAACCTCGTCCTGGCTACCGGGAACGTCGGAAGGGATGGTACGGGGATATACCCCCTCCGGGGCCACCAGAACGTCCAGGGGGCCTGCGACATGGGGGCGCTTCCGAGCGTCTATCCCGGATATCAGAAGGTGGAGGACCCGGCCGCCAGAGAGAGGATGGAGGCTGCCTGGGGGACGGACCTGCCGGCGGAGCCGGGGCTCACCGCCGTCGAGATGATGGAGGCGGCCGAGGAGGGAAGGTTGAAGGGGGTATACATCTCCGGGGAGAACCCCATGATCAGCTACCCCGACCGGGATCAGGTGATGCGGGCCCTTTCGTCTCTGGAGTTTCTCGCCGTCGCCGATATCTTCCCCACCGAGACGACGGCCCTCGCTGACGTCGTCCTTCCCGTCGCCTCCTTCGCCGAGAAGGACGGGACCTTCACATCGACGGAACGGCGGGTCCAGAGGGTGAGACGGGCGGCGTCGCCCCCAGGGGAGGCGAGGCCGGAGGTGGAGGTGGCGGCGGACCTCCTGAGACGGCTGGGGGTCGACGCCGATTACGCCTCCCCGGAGGAGGTGATGGCCGAGATATCATCGGTGACCCCATCCTACGGCGGTATCAGCTACCAGCGGCTCGGGATATCGGGGCTCTCCTGGCCCTGCCCATCCCGAGATCATCCCGGAACCGAGATCCTCCATCAGGGGTCGTTTCCCATCGGTCGGGGGCGGTTCTCCGCCGTGGAGCAGCAGGAGCTTGCGGAGGATCTCGATTATCCCCTTCTCCTGACGACCGGCCGAAGCCTCTTTCACTTCCACACCGGGACGATGACTAGGAGGACCCACCTGCTGGACCGGGAGCGGCCGAAGGCGGCCGTCGATATCAACCCCGCGGACGCGGCGGCTCTGGGGGTGAGATCCGGCACGATGGTGGTGGTGGAGTCCGCAACCGGCAGCCTCGAGATCGAGGCCCGCCTGACGGAGGAGGTCCCGGTGGGGACTGTCTATATACCCTTCCACTTCGCTGAGGCTCCGGCGAACCAGCTGACGGCCCGGACCCTCGATCCCACCTCCAAGATCCCCGGGTTGAAACGGACCCCCGTCAGGATCAGGAGGGCCGAATGACCGGAACCTCCGCCTTCTTCCTCCGCCGCGAGGACCTCGTCCCCCTTCTGGAGGAGCTGGCCGAGACCCTGGAAGTCGTAGCTCCCGTCCTGGTCGAGGGGGAGGCGGCCTTCGCCACCTGGAGGGGCGGGGCTCTGGCGCTGGACGATAAAAACCCCCTGGCATCCCCGATGGAGTTCTTCCTTCCGAAGAAGGAGGTCCTCTTCAGATACGTCCAGTACAGCGGCCGTTATACCTTCTCGGAGGACCCCCCCAGGGCGAGGCTGATCTTCGGGATGAGGCCCTGCGACCTTCAGGCGCTTAAGGTGATCGACGGGATCTTCGGCGCCGAACTCCCCGACATTCCTTACGCCGGCAGGAGGAGGTCTACGATAATAGTCGCCCTGAACTGCACGTCCCCCGGTGAAGGATGCTTCTGCAGATCGATGGGGTCGGGCCCCGGAGCCGAGGGGGGGTACGATCTCCTCCTGACGGATCTGGGCCGCGGCTACCTGGTGGAGCCGGGATCTCCCGCCGGGGTCTATATCCTCAGGGCGCATCAGCGACATTTCGAGGAGGCGGACCCCGAAGACCAGAGAGAGAAGGAGCGGCTCCTCGCCCTCGCCGGCGAGGAGATCATAAAGAGAGGTCCGTCCCTGAACCCGGAGAAGATCAGGGAAGCCATCGACGGGGTCGACTGGGAGGAGGCGGGACGGAGGTGTCTTGCCTGCGGCGGGTGCTCCCTCGTCTGTCCCGTCTGCCACTGCTTCAGCGTTCTCGACCAGGGCGTCCCCGACGGGGAGAGGCTGAGGTGCAGGGACACCTGCATCCTCTCCGGCTTCTCCCGGATGACGAGCGGGGCCAACCCCCGGCCAGCCCTCGGCGAGAGGCTGCGCCACTGGTACCTCGACAAGTTCGTCTACATCCCGGAGAAGACGGGGCTATTCGGCTGCGTCGGCTGCGGCAGGTGCTCCCGGGTCTGCCTGGGAGAAGTCGATCGGTGGTCCCTGTTCAAGGAGGCGGCAGAATGAAGATGGATCGGTCGAAGAAGGAAGCCGATGCTAACGGTGGCACCAAGATCGGCAGAGCCGCCGGGGCGAAGCCGGAAAGCTACCTGCCTATCCAGGCCGAGGTCGTCGACATCGACGTCGAGTCCTCCAATACCTACCTACTGTCCCTCCGGCCGATGGACGAGGAGGACGAGCTGGTCGCCGTAAACTACTCTCCAGGCCAGTTTCTGATGGTCTCGGTATTCGGCCTGGGGGAGTGTCCCATATCCATCGCCTCCTCCCCCACCCGGGAGCCACTGCAGATCTGCGTCCGGGAGGCAGGAAAGATCACCCAGGGGATCATGGCGGCCCGGGTCGGAGACGTCCTGGGGATCCGGGGGCCCTTCGGGAACGGCTTTCCCGTCGGTTCCATGAGGGGCAAAAACGTCCTCATCGCCGGGGGCGGGTCGGGGTTTGCGACGCTGCGCTCCCTCATCAACTACATCGCCGACGACCGCCGGGATTTCA
Source organism: Candidatus Methanocrinis alkalitolerans (assembly GCF_029167205.1). NCBI lineage: Archaea > Methanobacteriati > Methanobacteriota > Methanomicrobia > Methanotrichales > Methanotrichaceae > Methanocrinis > Candidatus Methanocrinis alkalitolerans. Next base: position 7,554 of record NZ_JARFPL010000028.1, on the reverse strand, counting down.
GGGATGTAACTGTAGTTTACGGAGTGAGGACGTCCCAGGACCTCTACTTCACCAGCGAGTACGGGAGCTGGCAGGCGGCAAAGATCGAGGTGGGGATCACCGTCGACATGATGGATGCTAGCTGGAAGGGGAACGTCGGCCTCGTGACGTCCCTTTTAGCCGACCTCGATCCGGTGCCGGGGACCGCCGCCCTCTGCGGCCCGCCGATGATGATCCGGGCCGTCGCCAGAGACCTCCTGGGCCGGGGATTTATCGAGCCCGAGATCTACATCTCCCTGGAGCGGCACATGAAATGCGGCGTCGGCAAATGCGAGCACTGCACCATGGGACGCTACCACGTCTGCACCGACGGGCCGATCTTCAGCTACGACGTGGTGGGAGATCTGATCTGATCTGATCCGATCCATATCTATCTTATTTCAGAGATTCGATCGTCCCCCCCCCGGGTCCACCAGTTGGCGAGGATCGGGCCCGAGATGTTGTGCCAGACGCTGAATACGGCCCCTGGGATCGCGGCCGCCGGGTTGAAGGTGGCCATGGCGAGGGCTGCGGCGAGCCCCGAGTTCTGCATCCCCACCTCCACAGCCATCGCCCTCCTCTTCGGTTCCGCCATCCCCAGGGCGGAACCTGCGCCGTAGCCGAGGAGGAGGCCGAGGAGGTTGTGGAGGATCACCACGGCGAAGATCGTCGATGCAGCGGATCTGATCAGGTCGGCGTTCGCCCCGACGATCGCCCCGATGACGACGGCGATCGTCGCCACGGAGACGAGGGGCAACGCCCCGATCCACCGGTCCGCAGCCTCCTGGAAGTAGAGGTGGGCTGCGAGCCCCAGAAGGACGGGTATGAGGACGATCTTCAAGGCGGAGACGAAGAGCTCCCCGACCGGGACCGGGGCCCAGGCCCCGGCCAGGAGGAGGGTGATGAGGGGGGTCATTATCGGGGAGATGAGGGTCGAGGCGGTGGTCATCGCCACCGAGAGGGCGACGTCGCCCCTGGCGATAAAGGTGATGACGTTGGAGGCGGTCCCTCCGGGGCACGCCCCCAGGAGGACGACCCCGACGGCGATTTCCCCTGGAAGTTGGAACGCCTCGGCGATCCCATAGGCGAGGAGGGGCATGACGGTGTACTGGGCCGCAACTCCGGTGGCGACCTCCTTCGGCCGGGCGAGGATCTCCCAGAACTCCTCCGCCTGGAGGGTCATCCCCATGCCGAACATGATGACACCCAGGAGGAGCGGTATGTGGGGGAGGGCGATCCTGAAGGTGGAGGGGCGAAGGAGGCCGATGGCCGCCGCCAGGAGGACCAAAAAGGCGAAATAGCGGCTGGCGATCTGGCTCAGGAAGTTCAAAGATATGGCGGCTTTCATGACGTCATCCCGGCCAGCAGCCACCGGCTTTCGTCTCTCATCTCTCCTTTCGGTTCCTGTAGATCTCGCGCAGGACCTCCCGGTGCATCGAGGCTACGACGTCGCCGAGGATCCCCAGGAAGAAGAGCTGGAAGCCGACGATGATCAGTATCGCCGTCAGGATCGTCAGAGGCAGGTGCTCGGTCCGGGTGGAGAGCCACTCCCTCACGATGTACAGCCCCAGAATGAATCCTGCTGTGCCGAAGAAGGACCCCATCATGCCGAAATAAAATAGGGGGTTGTGGGTCTTTGCCATCCGATAGATGGTGGCGGTGATCCTCGCGCCGTCCATTAGGGGGTTGAGCTTCGTCTTCGTCCCGGTCGTTCTCGACTGGTAGGTTATGGGGACCTCGGCGATGACAAGACCCTTCTTGACGCTGTCGACGGTCATCTCCGTCTCGATCTCAAAGCCTGCCATGGTGAGGTCGAGCCGTTCGACACCCAGACGGCTGAAGGCCCGGTACCCGGTGAGGATGTCGTTCAAGGGGACGGCGTAGATCAGCCGGAAGAAGAAGTTGATCAGCCTGTTCCCTGCGGAATTGAGGCGGGTCAGGGCCCCCTCCTGGAGGTTTGCGAACCGATTTCCCATGACGTGGTCGGCCTTCCCCGCGAAGACGGGATCGAGGAGGAGGCATACCTCTGCGGGAAGGTAAGTCCCGTCCCCGTCGATCATCACTATGTAGTCGGTCTCGATGAGGTCGAAGGCCTCTTTCAGGGCCTGCCCCTTCCCGTGGCCGCTCTGGACGACGACTCTCGCTCCGGCTCCCTCGGCTAGCTCGCGGGTTCTGTCGCGGCTATTGCCATCGATGACGAGGATGTCGGAGAAGCCCATCTCCCGAAACTGCCCTATCACCCCGGCGATGGCGTCCTCCTCGTTCAGGGTGGGGATCAGGATGCAGACGTCTCTGGTGGTCAATATCTATCAGCTCGGTCGGTGCCTGTATGGTGCCTGTATAATGGTGGTCGGTCGTCAACGGTTAGTCCGTATTCCTGTCTTCTTCACATCCTCATTTAGCCGCCGCTTTTATGAGACCTTCAAACCTTTCGACGAGCTCATCGGCGGAGCCGCCCGCCGTCTCGACGTAGAGTCTGATGAGGGGCTGGGTGTTGGAGGGCCTGATGAGGACGGTATAATCCTCGGCGGTGATTTTGAGGCCGTCGGTGGTGTCGGGCTCAAGGGATGCAAGGTCGCCTTCGAGCCGTCTCATGACATCGGCCGCCGACCCCACTATCCTGACGGACCTCTGGACGTAGGGGTAGTCGGGGATGGCGTCCGAGAGATCCGAGAGCCTCTCCCCCCGGGATATCACCTCGCCGAGGACGAGGGACATGGCGAAGGGGTCGTCGGAGAGCTGGAACTCCGGGAGGAATAGGTGGGCGGACCTCTCGACGCCGATGACCGCCCCCTCTCTCTTGACCCGGTTGGCGATGAAGACGTCTCCGACCCTCTCCCGGATCACCTCGAAACCGAGGGGCAAGAGCTCCCGCTCCAGGATCATGGAGCAATCAAAGCCCGCTACCACCCTGTCGCCGGTTCGGTACCTCTCCTTTGCCAGGATCACCGACACCTTCTCGGGGGGGACGATCCGGCCCCGGTCGTCGATGACGAGCCCCCGGTCGGCGTCGGGGTCGAAGCCGACGCCGTAATCTGCCCCCGTCTCCACCACCATCTTCGCCGCCTCCTTCAGGGATTCCTCGGTGGGGGCTGGGCCGCGGCCGGGGAAGAGGCCGTCGGGCTCGCCGTTTATCACCCGACCGTCGAAGTCGAGCCTTTCGTACAGCATGGCCATCCCGCAGGCGGAGCCGTTGCCCATGTCCAGGACGATTTTGAGGGGACGCTCTATGGAGAGCTTTCCTTCGACGTAGTCGGCGTACCTTCTGATGACTTCTTCGGGGGAGCGGTCGGTCTTTTTGCCTTCGCCCTCTCGAAACTCCCCTCTCTCGTAAAGGTCCATCATCTCCGTCTCGTGGTAGAGCATCCCGTACCCTTCGGCGGTCCTGAACCTGATGCCGTTGTACTCGGGGGGGTTGTGGGATGCGGAGATATAGGCTGCCGCGTCGTACCCCCCTTTCCAGGTCTCAAAGCCGATCATCGATATCGGAAGGACTCCGTAGCTCTCGACGGAGCAGCCCGTGGACAAGACCCCCTCCAAAAATGCCCTCTCCACCAATGGGCCGCTCACCCTCGTATCCCTTCCGAGGGCGATCCGGCCGCCGGGGAGGTACGACCCCAGAGCTCTGCCCACCTTCCGGGCGATATCATCGGTAAGCTCTGTCCCGTAGACGCCTCGCACGTCATAAGCTCTGAAGACTGTCACATGGAGTAGGTCGCAAGAATATGTAAAATAGTTTTCGAAAACGGCTCCATCTCTTCCCCCAGGGCCTTCAGCTCTCGGGAGACCCGACGGCGGTGCCGGATCTTATCGATCCTATCCTAACCCTCATCCTCTCGCCGGGAGCCGACCCCGGGACGAATATCCGGAAACCCTCCACCTCGCCGAAGCCGTCCCCGGACTTGCCGACGCCGACGATCATAAGCTCCAGGACGTCCCCCACCTTCACCGGCGGGATAAAGAACCCCTGGCCGACGACGTACATCTCAGCGCTCTCCTTGCGGGAGGCTGCCGGAGAGTGGGACTGGGCCCTGCGAAACCGCCCCCTCACCTCCGAGAGGTAGTCGAGGAAGGTGTCCCCCTGGAAGACCTTGACGAGGAAGTTTCCCCCGGGCTTGAGGGTCTCTCCGGCGACCCGGAGGGCGGACCAGGATAGGTCGATGGACCTTGCGTGGTCGAGGGTCCAGTTCCCCGAGAGGTTCGGGGCGGCGTCGCAGATGACGACGTCGGCCTTCCCGCCGAGGGCGCTCCGGATCAGCTCCAGCGTCTCCGGGGCGGTGATGTCGGCCTTGATGGTGGTGACGCCTTCGATGGGATCGATCGCGAGGAGGTCGACCCCGACGACTTTGCCCCCTGAGATCTCCTTTGCCACCTGGAGCCAGCCGCCGGGGGCGGCTCCCAGGTCGAGGACGGCGTCGCCCCTCCGGATCAGCCGGAACCTCTTATTGATCTGCTGGAGCTTGAAGGCGGACCGTGCCCGGTACCCCTCGGCCTTGGCCCTCCGGTAGAAGTAGTCTTTTTGATCCCTGGCCATCGCTCTGGGTTTTCAGCCCAAGGTAATAAAGGGCTGCGGTTAGAATCGAAGACGATCCAAAAAATGCAAAAAATCGACCGGGTCGGTCCCGGATATTACGGCTGATCCTTGGGATTTCAGGAGGATATTTCAGGAGCATTTATCCTTGTCGAGATCCCTAATCATATCTTCGAGAGATGCACGCAAGGGCGGAATATCTCGGCGGACGGTTTCAAATACCCGCCAAAGGTCCACCCCGAAGTAGTCATGGCTCAGCTTGTCTCGCATCCCCACCATCTCACGCCAGGGAAGTTCGGGGTAGATCTGGCGCACCTCAGGAGGTATCTTCTTTGTGGCCTCGCCCACGATCTCAAGGGCTCTAACGACGGCAAAACAGGTCTTCTCGTCTGCTTCGAAGGCCGAAAAATCCATCCCCTCGATGAAGCCTTCCGCCCTCTCTGCCGCATAGAGGATATCCCGGAGGTGGTCCGTATACACCCGAGTTCCCTTCCTCATATCGCTTTGACCTCCTCCAGGATCCGGCGGCCTATGGCGGGCTTGAGGGCGCTTCTCTCCACCAGGTCCACCTTGGCTCCCAGAAGGTCAGATAAGTGGTTTTCCAGGGCGATGAACTCCATAAGGGAGAGGGATTCATCCTCCAGATCCACCAGGAGGTCGATGTCGCTCACCTCATCCGCCTCGCCCCGGGCATAAGAGCCGAAGATCCCCAGGGATCTCACCTTGTAGCGGCTCGAGAGGTTCGGCATCTCATCTCTGAGGATCTGGAGGATCTCCTCCAGGGTGGGGCGGCGTTCGGGTGGAATCGTCATCGAATCACCAGAGGGTTCTGATCATCCAAGGAGGGCTTCATAAGAATTTATGTTTTCTCCTCATGGGCATCTTGGATGGTGTGGATGCGCACGAGCATCGTCGGCCCATCAGGTGGAGGGGACGGATAGAATCTGAGCGGTTAACGTGACTACTCCCCGCCCTGAAGGGCGTCAAATATAATACCGGTAAAGCGATCTCCCTTAGGGGGCTGAGATGCCCTAACAGATCATCTCGAAACCCGAGGACTTGATTCTGCATACCCTTTGATCTCCCTCTTCGCGAAGTTGAAATATCTATCGAGACGTCGGGGCCAGGGGCATAATAGCCATATCAATATCAAAGGAGATTAGATCGCGACATCACCCTTGTAGATCTCAGCACAGAACTCTATTGCCTCCTCAACCGCAGCCAGATCCTTCATCAAGAAGATCCGCTCCTTGGGCGTCTCTGTAAATGCCACCGAGTTCCTGAGGACTGGCGTGTACTTGCTGAACTTGTCCAGCTTGACCATATAACCCTTCAGGTTCTCGATGGGGTAGGCGTCAAACCCGTTCCGCTCTAGCAGCTTCAGCGCCTGGTTCCTCTCCCCTAACGACTTGAACTCGAACCTGTACGTCTCCTGATTATAGTTGTCAGAAAGCTTCCTGAAAAGAACCTGGTTATCAGCGAAGAAGTATGGCTCCTCGCTGTTTTGTGTGGATGGATTTTTGGGATCACTATTCCTGCAGCTCGGTCCCAATAGCTTCATGACTGACGGGATTTGGGGTGATCATCAGATGTATCGCCACCTTCTGACTCACTAACGGTATCCAAGACGCGCATTAGCATGATCTAACCGGCATTTCGCATTAACGGTTTGAACGCTCATTAATTTTCCTGCTATCGATTTTTTGAGAATAGATATCAATCGACTCGTATAGAGATCAAATAAGGCCAGCTTCATAAAGACTAAGAATATAATTATTAAATTTTTATAATATACTGAATTGTTAATATCGTGTTGACAAATTCTAGTAAAATTATTTTAAACAAAATTTAAGTTAAACGTTTGAATTTATGCACATTTTGGCAAGCAATAAATTCTTAATTTTGCATAGCCTTACTGCGGAATGCCGGATCTAATCCGCTTATCGCTATTATGAAGTTACCCACACAGAATAGCGAAGAGTCGATATAACTAATCATTGATAAATTCTTCAAGTGAACGGGAACACTGGCCAACTTTAGATAGGTTATCTAATTGGCGATCCATATTGATCAAATAGCTTAAGGAAGAATTATTCTTTAATTTTTTTGACCTAACTGAATATTCACTATATGCTGCAAGAGCTCCGAATAAAATTGACGCAGATATATTTTCAAATGAATACGGGTTGCCATTTAAGCCCAATGCTCCAAATACAGTGACGCCTACAGGAATTCCTATGGTAAAAAGCGCGTTTAATTTCCCAGAATTTATCAGAGATAGGCTATTGGTAAATTCGCTCTTAGAATCCTCAAGCTCAAAAATGTAATCTTCCATCAACTTGAGCGCAAAATCCGTACTTTCGCACGTGTTTAAATTTCTTGAAAATTCTGTAATTTTGTTTCGAAACTTAGTTTTAAGTTTTTTATTGTCGTCTATAAAATCGATTATATCAGTAATGGAGATGTTATTGAGATCTGATGGGATAAAATTCTCAAGGATAAGAAAAGAATAATAACCTTCTGCACCATCTGATCTATAAACTATTTCATCAAATTTACCCTCATCACTAAAATATGGTGCAACTGCCCAGCTATCCGAATCATCAGTTGCTCTTGCCAAATTTCTCCTTTCAGCCACTACTTTTGATAAATAAAACATATAACTTCTTGCTAATGGTTTGGAGAGATTTAACCACTCAGAACCATAAAATTTATTAGAAATACTCTCGAGGTAAGGATAAAGGCGCGCATCAACTTTATCCGGGTGAAGTCTCTCATACCCGCATAGCCCTGCAGGAATAAATGGGAGTTCTTCACAAAATTTCTCGAAATTATCGGCAGTTTTGCTCAGGTCTTTTCCTTCTAATGATATGTCTCTTATTATAGTCTTACGACTAAATTGATATAATAGAACAGACAAAATAGATCTTATGAAGGGAGATATTGTAACTATACAAAATACTGAGGAGCTACCGGAAAAGCTTCGTGCAGAGACTGATGGGCGT